>WHTT01000067.1 GCA_009377605.1 Luteitalea sp. | reverse complement strand
GGCGTCGCGCATCGAGGCGCGCGAAGTGGTGTTCGAGAATCCGACGCATGACTTTCCGCAGCGGATCATCTACAGGCAGACAGACGACGATGGGCTCGTGGCGCGCATTGAAGGGACGGTCGACGGCAAGGCGCGCAGCGTGGACTTTCCGTATCGTACGGCGACGTGTGGGTCGTGAGTGCTCAGCGGGCGTCCATGATTGCCGTGTGAACGATTTTCCAGCCGGCGGGGTCGCTAGCGAGCACGAGATGGATGTGCGTGCGGCGCACGTCTTCGTTCTCGTTGCGCGACGCGCCCCGAGTGCCCTCGGTGTACATGTGCACCACGGCTGCATCGCCTCCAAGATAGCGGACGGAGATCGTTCTCATGTTCGCGACCTCCTGTTTCGAGACTTCAGGACTGAAGGCAGGGAACAGTCGGTTCTCGAGGAATTCGGCGAGCGGTGCAGCACCCTGGAACAACCGGGCGTAGGCATTGATCCATTCGACGTCTTCCGCGTGCAGCGCAATGAGAGCTTCCGTGTCCTGCCGGGCCCAGGCCGTCTTGTATCGCTCGATCAGTGCCTCGAGGGCGGCGCGCTGGTCCGCACTCGCCGGCTGTCCGTACGTGCGAATCCTCCGAAACCGCAGCTGCAATAGAATAGCCGCTCATGAGAATGTGGCCTGCTTCGATGTTGCTCCTCGGTGGCGCCTTGTCGCTCGCGGTCAGCCGCCCGGCAGAGATTCCGTTCGAGAGGCACACGCTCGATCTCGGCGCCAGCGAATCGGCCGCGATCGCGGATATCGATGGCGATGGGAAGCTGGACATTGTCTCCGGCGAGAACTGGTATCAAGCACCCAAGTGGACAAAGCATCGCTTCCGCGAGATCCACTACGAGAACCAGTACATCGATGACCTCTCGACGCTGCCGCTGGATGTAGACGGCGACGGCAAGGTCGATCTCGTCACCGCCAGCTGGTTCAGCAAGAAGCTGGCTTGGTGGAAGAACCCCGGCCCGATTGGGGCTGAATGGAAAGAGGAGGTCGTACAAGGCGGCTATCCAATCGAGTTCGCCTTCCTTGTTGACCTCGACAACGACGGGGACGCCGTCGAGATTCTCCCGCAGTTCGGCGACCGCAAGGCGCCCCTTGCGTGGTACGAGCGCGGCAACGGGGGTATCGTGAGCCGTGAGGTCAGCGACCACAGCTACGGCCACGGCATTGGCGTCGGTGATGTCAACGGTGATGGGCGCAACGATATCCTCACGCCGAGCGGCTGGCTCGAAGCGCCTGCCGATCCACGCTCCGCCAATTGGACATATCATCCCGATTGGAAGCTGGGCGATGTCGGCTTCATTTATGTCGTAGACCTCCACGGCGACGGCACGCCGGCCATCGTGACCTCCATGGCACACGACTACGGCATCTTCTCGCTCGAAAAGCAGGCTGATGGCGCATGGACCAGGCGCGTGATCGACGAGAGCTGGTCGCAGGCTCACGCGATGACGTTGGTCGATCTCCGCGGCACTGGAACCCTCGGTCTCCTGACAGGCAAGCGATACATGGCACATAACGGCGGCGACCCTGGCGCGCGCGAGCCGCTCGGCCTCTACTGGTATGAGCGCATACGCCTTCCCGGCAACAAAGTGGACTGGGCCAAGCACGTCATCGACTACAGCACCCGCGCTGGCGGCGGGTTGCAGTTGCCTGCCGTAGACATCGATGGCGACGGCGATCGCGACTTTGTCGCACCAGGTAAGAGCGGCTTGTTCTTGTTCGAGAACAAGACGAAATAGGAGCAGTCGTTGTGGCTGGCAAGCTGTACGACGTCCTTCATGGTGGACATTGGGAATCCACACCTGCACGGCTCGCCGTGGTCGTGGGCCTGATCCCTGGTACCGCCATGGAGATGCTGAAGCTGCTCAGACGCGAGCGTTGTCACGTATGAGGCTCGCCATCGACACGTGAGAGGTGGACTGCCGTGACCTTGTACTCGGGCGTATCCACGAAGCGATCGCGGCCCGGGCCGACGACGTCGTTGAGGTAGATCGTTGCACGTGGAAAAGGTACCCGGTTCCTTTTTCGGGCGGAATTGCGGCCACGCACGGGTTCGGATATGCTGCCGCGGCAACCGGTCTCCAAGGTTTCGCGCCGTGAAGCAACCCCTTCCTGTTCCTCGCATCGGGCGGCCTGCCTTGCGTTCGGTGGCGCTGTCTGGCGTGGTTCTCGTCGCAGCCGCCACGTGGCTCGTCGGTCAAACGCTCGTCGGCAACCTGCGTGTGGCCGTGACCGCGACACCCGAGACTTGGCAGGCTGACCAGGCGGGCTCGTTGACGGTCACGTTTCGCGTCGAGCAGGGGCAGCTCGAGCCTGGCGCACGGCTCTCGTTCCATGTACCGGGCAGTTGGACGGCGCATGCTCTCCACCAGCACGAGCGCGACGGGCGCATGTACGCACAGCAACCGTACGACCTGCTGACCAAGGAGCTCGCCGATTACTGCACCCTCGACCCGGGGGCATCTGGGACGACATGGACGTTGGAGGTCGTCGAACAAAGCTTCGACGGAACGTATCATCGCTTTGCCCGGGAAATCGTTCTGACGTTGAAGTCAGGCACGCTTCAAGCTGGGAACGCGCTCACCGTACGGTACGGCACCGACCAGAAGCCCATCCACGCTTCGTTTCTCGCGGAGACTGCCCGCTTCCACGCAAAGCTCGACACCGGAGACCGGGTGTGGAGTGCTTTGGCCGCCCCGCAGGTGACGACAACCGCGCATGCACCCAAGAAGCTGCTGGTAACGGCGCCGTCACAGAGCGCGATCGGACGAGCGGTTCGCGTGCACGTCGCGGCCGAGGACCACCTCGGGAATCCCACGCAGCTGCCGCCGGACGTTCTGTTGCGCCCTGTGGGGACGACCGCGTCGCCTCGGGCGGTCGTCACCGGCACCGGCACGTTCGCCGAGTCGACGGTGAGCTTCGAGACAGAGGGTGTGCACCGGATCGAAGCCGGCAACGAAGAGCTTGGCTGGTTCCCTTCGAATCCGGTCGTCGTCAGTCGTGGCGAGCCGGAGCTGAAGCTCTATTGGGGCGACCTGCACTCGCACTCGGCGATCAGCAAGGATGGGGTGGGCGAGAATGCCTTTGTGTTCGCCCGCGACCACGCGAACCTCGATTTCTACGCGCCAGCTGAGCATTCGACGGGCGACCGAAAAGACGAGGGCATTACAAGCGAGGAGTGGGAGGAGATTCAACAGAACGTGCGCCGGCACGACGAGCCAGGACGATTCGTGACGATCCTCGGCTACGAAGCCAGCTTCCCGCATCCCGACGGTCACCACAACGTCTACTTTGCCAACGCCCGGGCGCCGCTGTACCGCCAGCACGAGATGGGCACGCTCCGCGAGCTGTGGCGCAGACTGGCAACCGATCGCGCGTTCACGGTGCCGCACCACACAGGAATCCGATGGACGCCGGACGGCGGCGGGGGAGCGGCAACCGTGTTCGACGAGGACCATCCGCTCCGGCCGCTCATCGAGATTTACTCAGGACACGGTCAGAGCGAGCGCTACGCCCCAAAGGACCCCCTCAGCTACGACCAGATGCTGATGGTGCAACGCTGGAAGAATTGGTTCCCGCGGCAGGCGCCGGAGACGCCGGACGAATACCGAGCCTTGACGGGCCCGGTCAGCGCCGACGGGCCGCACTACGCGCGCGACGCCTGGACAGCCGGCCTCCGCCTCGGAACAATCGCCTCGTCCGACGATCACTCGGCCCGGCCCGGACAGCCGAGCAAGGGCCTGGCTGCGGTCTGGGCCTCCCGCTTGGACCGGGAGACCATCTTCGACGCGCTTCGCGATCGCCGCACGTATGGCACCACTGGGCAACGTATTTATCTCGACTTTCGCCTGGACGGCACGATGCCGGGACGCAGCGTGACAAGGAGCTCGACTCCACGTCTCACACTGGTGGTGCATGGAACGGCGCCGCTCGAATGGATCGAGCTGTTGAAGTACGACCGACGCCGGCAGGCGTACGACGTGTTCCATCGCTGGACGCCAGGCAAGCCGTCGTTCGAGGGAGAGGTCACCGACCTCGATGAGACGATGGACACGTTCTACTATGTGCGGCTCAAGCAGGAGGGGCTGGTCGATGGGCGCCCTGTGATGGCCTGGTCCAGCCCGATCTGGGTAGAACGCAACGCGTCTCCCTCGCAGAAGTGACGCCCACGGTCCATGCAAGATCTCACGACAGGCTCGGTGGCACGCCATCTCCTCAAGACCGGCGGCTTCATGCTGGTCACCATGATCTTCCACACGTTGTACATCCTCGTCGACCTCTATTGGGTTGGCCGTCTAGGCACGGAAGCGGTCGCCGCGGTCAGCGTCAGCAGCAATCTGATGTTCGTGGTATTGGCACTCACGCAAATGCTGGGCGTTGGCACCACGACCGTCATCTCTCATGCGGCTGGCCGAAAGGACCGTGAGCAGGCGATCTTCGCGTTCAACCAGTCGTTGGCGCTGGCTGCGGCTGCCGGCCTGGCATTCCTCCTCGTCACGCTCGCGTTTCATTCGGAGTATGCCCGCCAGCTGAGCGCCGACGCTGCAACGACCGCGCTGGCAACCCAATACCTGCTGTGGTTCATCCCGGCAATGGCCCTGCAATTCGGCTTGGTCAGCATGAGCGCTGCGCTACGTGGCACAGGACATTTCAAGCCGGGCGCAGTCGTTCAAACGGCGACGATCGTCATGAACATCATCCTGACGCCCTTTTTGATCTTCGGGTGGGTGACTGGCCGTCCGCTGGGTGTCACCGGCGCCGCGCTCGCCACGTTCATCTCCATTGCTGTGGGAACGGTTTGGCTCGCGCTGTATTTCCTGCGCTCATCGTCTTACCTCACGTTCATGCCGACCGAATGGAGGCCGCACCTCAGGCAGTGGTGGGCAATGCTCAGGATTGGGCTGCCGGCGGGAGCCGAGTTTGGCCTGCTGGCGGTGTACTTGGTGATTGTGTACGCCGTGAGCCGGCCGTTCGGCGCGGCGGCCCAGGCGGGGTTTGGCATAGGAATGCGGGTGCTACAGGCTGGGTTCATGCCGGTTGTTGCCCTCGCGTTTGCTGTGGCGCCAGTGGCTGGACAGAACTTTGGTGCAGGCAAGGCGCAGCGTGTTCGAGACACGTTCACGGCGGCAGTTGTGATGGCCACGGCCGCCATGGTGTTGTTAACGGTCGTCTCTCAGGTCGCCTCGTCGACCATGATTCAGGTCTTCTCATCAGACGCGCGCGCGGTCGACGTCGGCACCGAGTATTTGCGTATCCTCTCCTGGACGTTCGTCGCCTCGGGCATGGCCTTCGTCAGCTCGAGCATGTTCCAGGCCATGGGCAACACACTTCCAGCGCTCATGACGTCCGGTCTCCGCGTCGTCAGCGTGGCGATTCCTGTCTTCTACGTCTCGCGTCTGCCCGGCTTCGAGCTGCGATGGGTTTGGTACCTCTCCGCGGTATCCATCGTTTTGCAGATGGCGATGAGCCTCTGGCTGCTGCGACGTGAATTCCGCACACGTTTGACCTTTGCGCTCGCTCCCGTCGCCTGAGCGGTGTGGTCACCAAGCGACACGCGAGCGGCAGGTAAATGGCTCTTGACTTGCCCGAGACGACGATGGCATCGTCGTCGGGAGTCAGGTCTCTGGACGCAGACAAACGTGAGTCGCAGCGATGTTGGACAACGCGCTACCGTCATCCGTCCGTCAGCGCATGGGCGGCGAAGCATCCTTGGACTTCTGGCTCTGGATCGACGCTTGCGGAGAGGGCTGGAAGGCTGACGTGCTCGAGAGCTGTACTTTGCGATTCGGCGCGATGCTTGCCGAGGAGCTCGGAAAAGTCCGGGTCGAGCTGCATCAAGAGATCGGCGGTGTGAAGCAAGAGATATCCGAGCTCAGGGGTGATGTGAAGCAGGCAATAGCGGCCCAGGGTGCGGCGCTCTGCCACGTAATAACCAGCCAGGGTGCGGCGCTTCGGCAGGAGATGACCAACCAGCGTGTGGAGCTGCGCGAGGAAATGATCAACCAGCGTGTGGAGCTGCGCGAGGCGATCGCCGGTCAAGGCGTGGCGCTTCGGCAGGAGATGATCAACCAGCGTGTGGAGCTGCGCGAGGAAATGATCAACCAGCGTGCGGAGCTGCGCGAGGACATGGCCGGCCAGGGCGGGGCGCTTCGCCAAGAGATAGCCACCCTGGGAGCCAGTCTCCGACGGGAGATGGCGGCAACGCGAGTGGACGTCGTTCGCTGGGCCTTCCTCTTCTGGCTAGGTCAGGTCGCCACCATGGCCGGGCTGCTGTCGCTGATGCGCTGATCGAGGGACTTGACGTTGACCGACCTCAGTCGACGCGCGTTCATGGTTCAAGGCACCGTGCTCGCTGGCGCCTCGGTGTTGCCTAGCTTGCGTCTCACAGCCGACCAGGAAGGCAGGCTGAGGCGGCCCTACCTAGAGCTCGTGCTTTTTGGCCTGCGCTATCAGGTAGTCGCAGGACCGCACCGCGAGCGCCATGATCGTCAGCGTGGGATTCTGGCAGGCGCTCGACGTGAAGCCCGCACCGTCCATCACGAAGAGATTCTCGACATCCCAGGACTGCTGGAACCCATTGAGCACGGAGCGTTTTGGATCGGAGCCCATGCGCGCGATCCCGACCTCGTGAATAGCCGCTCCAAACGGCCTCGTCCGGTCTACGGTCAAACGGATGTTCTTGCCGCCTGCCGCCTCCAGCATCTCTGCCGCGCTGTCGCCGATGTCCGTAATGATTGCCTGCTCGTTCTCCCTGAAACGCGCATGGACCCGCACCACCGGAATACCGTACGTATCGACCACCTGCGGATCGATCTCCACATAGTTGTCCTCGTATGGCAGGCACTCGCCAAAGCCGGTGAGACCGACGACCGATGGTGCGGCTTGCTTGACGGCCTGCTTGTAGCGTTGGCCGAAGCCGGGCGCGTCGAAGTTGAAGTCGGTCCCGGCGCCGCTGCCTTGGTAGCCATAGCCGCGGAGGAACTTCTTGGACGCGGGCTCGTTGTGCCGATTGCGAAAGCGAATGATGTAGATGCCGTTGGGGCGCCGGGGCGCGCTCATCGAAGGAGTGACCGGCACATCGGGAAATTCCGCGCGCGCGCCGCCGCAGATGATGTGGTCCATCAGATACTTACCGAGCAGGCCACTCGAGTTGCCGACCCCAGACGGGTCCTGCTCGCTCTTCGAGTTCAAGAGGACGCGCACCGACTCGAGCGCCTGCGCGCACAAGACGACGACCTTGCCGAAGACCTCCTTCGGCTGGCGGCTGATGCGGTCGATGTAGAGGATGCCGCGGGCGCGATGGCGGTCCCGATCCATCAGCACCTTGTACGCCATCGCATTCTCGATCAGCGTACAGCGCCTGCTGGCGAGCGCATCGGCCACCGTCGTGTAAGCGGAATTGAAATAAGAATGCGTCACGCATCCGCGCTCGCACGGCCCGCAGTAGTGGCAGGGCTGTCGCTTACCCAGCGGCCGGGTGATGTTGGCCGTCCGGCCGATCGTAACCACACGTCCCAGCTTTGCCTTGACGCGATCTCGAAGCGTGACCTCGGAGCAGCTCATGGCCATGGCAGGATGAAAGCGCCCGTCCGGCAGCTCGTACACGCCCTCTGCATGGCCACTGATGCCAACGTAGCTTTCGACGAGATCGTAGTAACGCTCGAGATCGCGATAGCCGAGCGGCCAGTCCATGCCGAAGCCGTCGCGTGACGCCGCCTTGAAGTCCAGATCGCTCAGGCGATAGCTCTGACGAGCCCAGATATTCGTGCGGCCGCCAACGATCCGTAACCGCCCCCTCCACGAAAATGGTTTGTCTTCGGGATAGGTGTACGGCTCCTCGAGATCGTTGGCGAACCAGTCGGCGGTGTATTCGGCGTTCGCGCTTCCTTGGACGGGGAGCACTCGGCGGACGTACGCCGCCGACCGGCCACGGTACTTCAACTCGAAGCGAGGGATGTGCTCCCGGTAGTCCGCCTGGGTGAGCTTGCGCCCCGCGTCGAGCAGCGCCACGTTCAATCCGGCCTCGGAGAGGCGCTTCGCGGCCCACCCGCCCGAGGCACCGGAGCCGACAACGAGCACATCGAACGATCTCCCGGCCGGGTCTTGGTCTCCCTGGAACACGATTCCCCCCGTCTCGTGGGCTATGGCCGCGACGCGGTGCGCCCCGTGCCGGCCCGCTCGAGCCACTTCGTCAGCACTGGCGACTGCCGCGTGTGGAGCGCGGCGCAGCTCTCCACACGCTCGATCGACTGCTGCAGCGTTCGCTCAACCGCAGCCACCTGGTGCGAGGCAAAGAACGTCTTGATGTCCGCCGCGGCCGCTTCGGAACAGAAGCCGCCAAGCGCCCCAACTATGCTCGGGATCCCTTGAAATACGCCAAGGCGCTTCATCAGTGTTGGCCAGTGTTGCTTGGTGAACGTCCACGTCGCGTCACGCGACCACGGGTTAGCCAGCAGGTCTCCGATCAACGAGCCGGTGTCCTGCGTCCGCACCTTACCCGACATGGCAAACTCGAGCGTTCGTTGTACGAGCGCTGGATCTCTGAAGTAGGACAGAGCATCAAAGTAGCGGTAGTACTGTTGTGGCTCCGACGTCGTCTGTTCGAGCTGCGCCACATATTGGTCATACAGTGACGAGTCGCCGTTCAGCGCCGCCACATGCAGAACGTCTGGCGCCAGCGTTGGGTCGAGAGACTCTGGATCTGACAGGTAGCCGATGGCCAGGTCGCGCGCGCGCCGCTGCACATCGGGAGAGTCACCCGCAATCCCCAACAACCGCACATACGCTGCGCGCAAGCTCTGGCGGTCCGCGTCCTCGGCCGACTCGCCGGGGAGTCCGAGCCGCTCCAGGGCAGGTCCGAACGTTTCACGAATCCAGGTCTGGAAGCGTGGCTGCTGACGCTCCTCGACGAGATACTCACCGGTGTACGAGAGCCTGTCCGCGACGCTTTCGGCAACGGCACTCGTCGGATCATCGGCCAGGGACGCCGTCAGGTCGACGAACCCATCGATGTCGTGACGACCCGCGCGGACGATCCACCACTCGTCGCCGAGTAGACCGAGCCGCTCGCTCGCCTCGAGATCACCGGCTCCCGTGGTGAACGTGGCGAGCGCGCGCGGCTCGTACTGCGAAAAGTAGTAGCCGTGACTGCCGGGATTGATGAAGACGCGTTCGCCGCACGATGGAAGCGTCAACGTCTGGTCGGCCTGCGACATGAGCTCGCACGTGACGGCGGCATCCTTGCTGCCGCGCAGGCAGACCGGCAGCGTCCAGGTTTGTGGCGTGGCTGGCGTCGCGCCAGGCGTGCCGATGAACCGCTCCTGGCGCAGCCTGACCTCCGTCGTGGATCCTTGGCACCGACTGCTCACGCTCAGCACAGGCACTCCCGGTTGATCCACGTAACTGGCCATGATCTTGTCGACCGGCTTGCCGGAGACCCGCGTGACCTCATCCCAGAAGTCCTCCGCTGCCGCATTGGCAAAGGCGTATTTCTCGAGGTACGAAGCCACGCTCTTTCGAAAGACCTCTTCGCCGACATAGGATTCGATCATTCGCAACATCGCCGCCGATTTCTGGTAGGCGATAGCGTCGAAGACCTCGTTGATCTGTTCGGGCGTCTCGACGTTCGTGCGAATGGCGCGCGTCGATCTCAACGCGTCGAGCGCAAGCGCCCGCTGGCTTGCATCGACGTCGTCCAGCTCCACGCGCCACTCCGGGTGCCAGACCGCGAGCGGTTTGTTCGCCATCCAGGTCGCGAAGCCTTCGTTCAGCCAGATATCGTCCCACCACTTCATCGTGACGAGATTGCCGAACCACTGGTGCGCGATCTCGTGCGACATGATCGCGGCGATACGCTTCTTCACGGATAACGACGCGCGTTCTGGATCAGCGAGAAGATATTGCTCGCGGAAGGTGATCGCGCCGGCATTTTCCATGGCGCCAGCCGCAAAATCGGGCACGCCGACGATATCCAGCTTCCCGAAGGGATATTTGATGCCGTAGTAATCGTTGTAGAACGCGAGCTGGTGTTGCGCAGCCTCCAGCGCAAACGCCGTGAGCTCCTTCTTGTCTGGCGTCGAACAGACTCGAAGCGCGGTACCGTCCGACGTACCCTCCCGACAGACGAAATCCCCAACGAGCATCGCGACGAGGTAGCTCGACATCTTCTGCGTCGGTGCAAACGTCACGGTGTGCTTGCCAGGCTCGGGGCCAGGTGTATCCGAGATCTCTGCTCCGTTCGAGATCACCGTGTCTCCCTCGTCTGCCATCACTGAAATCTCGAAGACGGCCTTGAAGGCTGGCTCGTCGAAGCTGGGGAACGCCCGGCGCGCGTCCGTGGCTTCCATCTGCGTAACGGCGTACTCCCGGCCGTTGGCTTCACTGAGATAGAAGCCGCGCAACTTGTCGTTGAGGATGCCAACGAACTCGATATCGATTGTGGCGGAACCGGCGGACAGCTCCTGCGGGACGGTCAGCGTCGCGGTCTCCGCTTTCTCATCGAGCGATACCTTGGCCTCCTGGCTCTTCCCACCGGCCGTTACTCGCACCTGGCGGAACTCGATTTCTGACGCGGAGAGCGTAATGCTGGTCGTCGGCTCTGCTATCTGCACGCGGATGGTCTCGCGGCCCCGGAAGTTGTCTTTCTGGAAGTCTGGCGCGAACCACAGCGTGTAGTGCTCGGGAAGAACGGTCGTCGGCAGCCGGTCGGCGGCGGCCGGCGTGGCTATCATGAACAGAATGGCTAGGAGCGCGAGTAGGTGCTGCATGGTTCCAAGGTATCAGAGACCAGGCCTCGTTCTCTATCGGGAAGGGCAGTATTGACGGCCGGAGGGGGCGTGGTGGATTGTAGCGTTTGAGGCAGGCTATGCGAACACTAATTGCGTCGATGGTGATGTTGACGACCATCGCCGGTGCGGCTCCGGCCCGTGCCGAGCCGATGACGGACCGGGACCGGCAGCATTTGCTCGCGCACCTGGACATGACCGAGTCCTGGCTGCTCACCGAGCTCGACGGCCTCTCACCACAGCAGCTGAAGTATCGGACAAGGCCCGGACGGTGGACCATCATGGAGGTGGCCGAGCATCTCGCCGTGGGTGATTCCAGATACTGGCAGCGCTTTCAGGACTCGATGAAGCAGCAGCCGACGGGGAAGTCTGGCATCTCGGATGCCGACATCCTCTGGTACGGCATCGACCGCACCGACCGCGAGCAAGCGGTCCAGGCGGACCTGCCCACGGGCCGCTGGGACGACGACAAGGCTGCGGTTGCCGAGTTTCGCAAACTGCGTAAGGAGATGCGCGAATTCGCGGAGACGACGCAGGAAGACTTACGAGCGCATCGCCTGGTGAACGGCAGCATGGACGCTTACCAGTGGTTCTTGATGATCTCGGCGCACACGCAGCGCCACATTCTGCAGATTCGCGAGATCAAGGCTAATCCTGGATATCCCAAGGAATGAGCGCGGGAGGCCTCGCTACCTTCACGATGGTAGGGCGCGTTCGCCGAACGCGCCGTCCGGATGCCGGCGAGATACCGGCCGCCTCGGCGAGGCGGCCCTACTGGTACCGGTCGCAGCAGCGGCAGCAGCAGCGGCAGCCGCCGTTGCGATACGACGCTGCAACTCGGGAATCTCCGCGACGGTTCCGACGAACTCCTGCACCCAGAACTTGCGGTCCTGCCGGCCGTGGACCAAGCGAGCCTCGACGCGTACGCGGTCACCCTCCCGCACGAGACTGCCTTCGATGACGATGTCCGCGTTGAGCATCTGTGCCACTTCTCTCAGCGACCTGCCAGCGTTGGCAAATTGGAGAGCGCTCGTGCGAGACACGACGCCCAGCGCACCGTTGCGGGCAAGCTCACTCGTCACGCCGTCGGTGACGCGTGCAGCAAGTAGCTGGTCGCCCTTGTGAGTGGAGTAGTGCGCGAACGGCAGCACGGCAACGGTGATGGTGGGCGCTGGCGCCGCGTCGGGCGTCCACAGGCCGGTGCGCCAGGCTGCGACGGCGAGGAGAAGCAGGCCGGCGGCGACGATGCCGAGCGCAAGTCGCCATCCGGTCGCCTTGCCAGTGGACTTTGACGTCGAGGCGTCGGGGGATGACAAAGGGGACGGCGGCGCCTGGCGCTGTTCGAACAGGGGCACGTAGCTGCCCCGCCGCAGCCGGATGATCACATCGTCGTCGCGGCCATCTCCTCGGTAGTAGTCGTCTACCTTGGCCCGTAGGCGTCCAGCCTCCACCCGGACGATCGAGTCCAAACGCGGGTCGTACTGATCGCCGCGATCGAAGACCTCGAGGCCGATGACATACTCCTTCAATCGATCCCCTTCACCGGCAAGCGTTCGCTCGACGACATAGCGGAGGAAGCGGCTCAAGCGGTCCGCGCTTGCGAAGGCGCTGCTCGCGAGCAGGCGGTCGAGCTGAGAACGAACGTCGTCGGCATTGGGCGGCACCTTGTCAGTATGAACCCAATCGGCCGGCATGGAACCGGCGGAGCAGCCCCTTGTCGCCGTTAGTAACCGTTACACTCGCCGCAACTCACTGGTGCAGCCCATGTTCTAGGATCACACTCCGAGACGGACATCCGTCCGACCACCCAAGGAGGTTGTTGCGATGCGAAAGATAAATCACCTCGTTCCAAGAAGTGTGCTGGCTCTGGGCGTTCTGTTCACCCTGTCTCGCGCCGCCTTCGCAGGACCGGCGCTGATCTGCCATTCCTTCGACGCTGGCGACGCGCCGGTGTTACCCTGGAGCAGCGGTTCCACCTGGAACTCGCCAGACCCCTCGTACGACATCGAGCGGCTTACGGCCGACACGATGCGTCTGCTCTCCGCCGATGCACCGATCATGGCGCGTATGGAAACGCTGCGGCGCGCGACGATCTATGCAACAAAGGATCGCCGGATTACTGCGGAGCTCTTGAGCGCCGTACTGGGACGCGCCTTGACAACAGCGGCTGACGGGTCGCGCGATTCACTCGCCTGGTTCGACGCGGGCTATCTTATCGAGACCTACCGGCAAGCGAGCCTCGTCTATCGGTGGGACATGCTCTCGGGTGCCGAACGGTCGGCGTGGACCCTGCGCAGCGAGCCGGAAGCGCTGGATGGGTACCGGTTCGTCCGTAAGGCGATCGACCTTGAAGACTCGAACGCAGAAATGGAGTTCGCCGCGTCGCTGATGAAGGAGGGAGCAGCCTCAGCCGAGCATCGGCGACGCGCCGTCGCCGGAGCAAACGCCGGATCGCTGCTCGCGAGGAATCTCGATAACCGCTGAAAAGGAACCGGGTACCTTTTCGGACCCGAAAAGGTACCCGGTTCCTTTTTCAGTGATCCGCGTCGAGACGGACAGGGCAGACGAACTCCTCTGGCTTGAGCGCCAGGACCGACGTGCGTAGTCGATGTAAGATTCGCTCGGCCGTATTTCCCATCAGGATGCCGGCCAAGCCGGTGCGTGCCACTGTGCCCATCACCACGAGGTCGACCTCATGCGTCTCCACGTACTGTCGGATCGCCTCGTCTGGTCGCCCCTTGACGAGATCGAGCTTCAGCGTGGACTGGTCGACGGGCTCGGACGTCGCATCTCGAAGCCCCTGGAGACTGTCAGCGGCCTCCCGCCTGGTCACTTCCACGCACTCGGAGAGCTCCGACTCCGACATGTGGCTCCTGAGCAGCTCTTCGCCGAACACAGACCACGCATGCAGCAGGGTGACCTCGCTGTCGTGGAGCTTCCCGACGGCACACGCCAGGTCGATCAGTCGGCGGTTCAATTGCTGCTCGACGGGATCGTCGGCTGTTGCGTCAACCGCCGCCACGACATGGCGGGGACGTTCCGCGGCCGGCCCAATCAGCCAGACCGGCACCGGGCACTTCCGGAGCAGTTGCTGATCGATGGGACCGAATGCCGCTTGCGGCCCTTCGCCGCGGCCATGCGCGCGCATGACCAGGTCATGGCCGGATTGCAGCACCTCTCGGATGACGGCGACCGCCGGCTGGCCGCGCAGGACGTCGGTCGCGACCGTTGTTCCCGCGGCTCGAGCGTCCTGAGCAAGCTGCTCGAGCCGCTGCCTACGGTTGCCGACGAGGTCCGATTCGAGGCGAGGTGGCAGATGGCGCTGAGCGACCTGTGGCAAGGCCGGCACAACGTCCACGATCTTGAGCCGAGCCCCACACCGCCCGGCAAGGTCGAGCGCCCGCGCGAACGCGGGATGCGCGCCCTCCAGCGCGTTGATGTCGAGCAGAATACGAGTGAACGTTGGCATCGTTACGAGCTTGCGCGAGAGTCAGGTGGATGACGCACGTGCAGCGGGACGCCGAAGTACGCCGTGTTCGGTGGAAGCTTGGTAAACTTTGGCACGAACGTGAGCGCGCCGATCTGGCACCCAGAGCCGATCTCTACGCCGATTCCGACGACGCTGCCCGTCCCCACCACGACGTGGTCACCAAGGCGAACCGGTGCCGTTCTGAGGCGTCCGTTCTCGACAGTATGACCGGAGATGTGCGCGGCGCCGCCAACAACGACATGGTTCCCGAACTCGAGCAGGTGGTGGTCGCTCACCCCAAGGCTGTTGATGTAGACGCCCTTGCCCAGTCGTGCGCCATTCATGCGCAAGTACATCGTCCACAGGGGCGTCGCGCGCAGCAGTGTGCCGGCACAGACGCGCACAACGTGCGTCAGCACCATCTGTCTCACCCAGTCGAGCAGGGGCCAGTCGAAGTCCGTGACGCGTGTGTCCACACCGGCCGCGACGCGCCAGCCGAGCAGCCGCGTCGCCAGCGTCGAGCAGGCCATCAACGCCAACGCGAACATCAGGTAGATGGGCACCAGCACGGCGCCGAGGAGAGCCGGTCGCAGGAGGCCGAGCTCCGCGCTCTGCTGCAACGCCGCGACCCACACAAGGCCCGCTGGCCACACGGCAAGAGCAAAGACCAGACACACGACGACAGCACAGGAGAGAATCGTCCAGGCGACGCGTAGCCCGGCCCCGCGCCGGTTGCCCCGGACCACCGTCGAAGGGCTCGAGGCCTTCCCGTGTCGATAGCCGGCCATCTCCGGATCTCCCATCAACGCAGCGGCGGCGCGATGTACGGACCCCAACGACACCTATAAGGTACTCGAACCCTCGAGAAACCGAAACGTGACGCACTGCGTCAAGTTTAGGGGCTCTCGAGCGAGCGTCGCCCTGAGCGGAGTCGAAGAGTGAGCGGAGTCGAAGGGCGAGGAGCGTGGCCAGGGCCGCGGTCCGCTAGAAATCAGGCGAATCCGTGGGTGTGTCAGCGAGCTGCCGTTCCCGGGAGGAAGCTTCGCGAGGCCGACCGCGCGTGAGCAACTGAAGAGGACCAGCGCCTGCGCCCTGCCATTCGCGGAGCACCAGCCCCCAAACCGTGCTACAGTAGTAGTGTTCGATGGAAGACAGCCATCTGTTTGCTCCCGCGTCAAGCGTCGAATCGAGCCCACTCTGACTCGCTTCTTCCCGCACACACGTGGTCGCTCAGCACGCGGCCGAATCCATCTGCGATCCGAGTCGGATCAGGACACCGTTGGTAGTAGCAGGCCTCGCGGTGCGAGGCGAGAATGAGGATACTATGGCTCGAAAACTGTACGTCGGCAACCTGCCCTATGACACGGGCGAACAAGATCTCCATGCCCTGTTTGGGACCGTTGGCACCGTCGAATCGGTCAGCGTCATGCGCGACATGGCCACCGGCCGTGCGCGCGGCTTCGCCTTCGTCGAAATGACCACGGAGGAAGAGGCTCAGAACGCCATCAGTCAGCTCGACAACCATGAGCTGGGTGGCCGGAATCTCACGGTCAATGAGGCACGTCCGAAGCCGCAGGGCTCGGGCGGGTTCGGCGGAGGCGGCGGCAGCCGCCGGCGCTCCGAACCGCGCTGGTAGAGAACGCACGAGGCAGTGAAGGGGTGGCGTCGCGAGATGCCCCTCTTCACCGGCCCGACTCCTGCTCGATTCGTCCGCTCCCTCCCGGTTGGGCCGAGCCGTGGAAATCTGCGCGCAGCGCCTTGGCCGCCGCGACAATCGCTTGCAGCTTCCGCCGAGCGGCATCCTAGCTATTGACGGGCGGTTGGAAAACGTCCCGAAGCCACAGTCTGGATTCAAGAACAGCTCGAGGCCGGAGCTCCTTCCCCTCGAAGCGCATGAGGTCACCGGCCCGGTCGGTCGCGTACTCCAGGGGAACACATGGCACGAGGATGGGAGAGCAAGTCGGTTGAGGCGCAACAGGACGATGCCGCACGCGGGAAACCATCAGCCGCGCCGGAAGATCCTCGGCGTCGGACGCTCGAGCTCGCACGCACGCGGGCCGTGGCGGACCTTCAAGTCGCGACCGTTCCTGCGCACCGCACAATGCTCGAAAAGCTGATTGCCGCCCTGGACGAGCAGCTCGCTGCGTTGTAGAACCTCGTTGCGGTCGTCTCCAGCCTTCGCTCGCCAGCCTTCGCTCGCCTCCAGCCTTCGCTCGCCTCCGGCGAGCTACGGCTAGGCAAGCCTGGTTCCTGGTCCTGATCCCGTTTCCTGATTCCTGTTCCCTGTTTCCCGAAATGAACCCTTCGCCGCAGTGTCCCGTCTAAGCCACGACAAGGAGGGACCGCTATGATTGTGCGATCGAGCGTACGGCTCGTTGTAATTGCCTCCGCCATCGCGGTTTGGGCGGCGCCGGCATCGGCTCAGGAGGGACGTTTCGAGCGGACGCTTTCCGTGTCGGGGCCCGTATCGCTGGAAGTGCGGACCGCGTCCGGCGGTATTACGGTGCGGCGCGGTGGCACTGGTGTCGTCCAGGTGACCGGAACCATCCGTGCACGCAGGCGGTGGCTCGAATTTGGTGACGTCGAGGGCTACATCCGTCACGTCGAGGCGCAGCCGCCCATTACACAAAATGGGAACCGCATTCGACTGGCGTTACCCGAAGACGAGCGGATCAGGAGGCGGCTCTCCATCAGCTATGACGTCCTGGTGCCGGGCGACACCGAGGTCGAGGCGCACAGCGGTTCGGGCAGCATCACCGTGGATGGTCTGCAACGGAACGCGCGTACGCATACGGGCTCCGGCAGCGTGCGGGTCTCGAACGTCGACGGCAGTGTCCGCGCGGACACTGGCTCTGGTAGCGTGACGCTCGAGGCAATCGGCCAGGCAGCGGAGGCTTCGACCGGGAGCGGCTCCATCGAGGCGCGCGGCGTCGGCACCGATCTCGATGCCTCGACCGGGAGCGGGCGGATCGTCGCCACTCTTCAAGGCAAGGGCACGGTCAGGGCGCATACCGGATCGGGCTCCGTTGACATCTCAGGCGTCAACGGCGCCGCGGACGTCAACTCGAGCAGTGGGGGAATCCGCGTCGATGGCGACCCGAGCGGCGACTGGAAGATGCATGCCGCCTCCGGGAGCATCGTAATCGACGTGCCAGACGAGGCAGCTTTCCGCATCGACGCTCGGTCCAGCTCCGGTTCCATCACCGTTGATCATCCCTTGACCGTCCAGGGCACGGTCGGCCGAAAGACGCTTCAAGGCACCGTCCGAGGTGGCGGAAGCCTCCTGGCGCTCTCAACCGCCAGCGGGAGCATCACCGTGCGCTAGTGGCCTGTCCGCGACGCGCTACACTTCTAGTCCGACGGATCTCATCAACTCGATCGCATTGCTCTTTTCGACCACGCCTGCCCGCAGGCGGTAGTCGAAGTGCATCCGGCCGTCTTCCAAATGGTCCTGGAAATGCACGTTGGCGCCCCGGGCTCCGAGAGCGTCGGCGATATGCGCGAGTGCCAAATCGTGCGTGGTCACGAGTCCAATCGCGTGGCGGCGCACGAGGCCGCGGACGATCGCCTCGGCACCGATCCGGCGATCGTGTGAGTTGGTGCCGTGGAGGAACTCATCGATCAGGAACAACACGGGCGGGCGGCTTCCGGCCGTGTCCATGATCTGTCGTAGCTTGGTGATCTCCGCGTAGAAACGGGATGTGCCTTCCTGAAGCGAATCCTGGAGCCGGATAGACGCGCCGACGTTCAATGGGGATAGCTGCAGTCGCCGCGCCCTCACGGGTGCGCCCGCTTGCGCCAACACCGCGTTCACACCAACGGTCCGGAGCAATGTGCTCTTACCCGACATGTTGGAGCCGGACACGACGAGCACTTGGCGGGCGCTCTTGGCGAGCTCGGACGGATGCCCCGTGAGGTCACCGATGTGCACGTCGTTGGGAACCGCCACCTTCTCGGCCAGCAGTGGGTGGCTCACTGCTTCGCCATCGAAGCAAGGCCACTCCTGAACGAGCTCTGGAAACACGTCTTGTGGGTGCTCGTAGCGGTATGCCGCCAGCGACGAGAGCGCCTCGATATCGCCAACCGCGTTCAGCCAGCGTCGCATGGCCGGCCCCGAAGTCTGCCGCCAATCCTCGAGAGCGTAGGCGAGATGAAGATCGAAGAGCACGAGCGGTGCAAGGAGCGCAACAATCATGTTGTGGCGTGAATCGAGCAGGTCCATCAGGCGGTTAAGCTGTGCAATGCGCCGCGAAGGCGGATCCCCTTCGATGTCGAGCTCGGCGCGAAGCCGGGCCAAATGCGGCGCGCGGAAGCTCTCCGCTTCCAACCTGTCGAGCACGCCTGCCAACAGCTCGAGGTCCTGCGCGGCCGCCTGGGCTTCGGAGATGATCCGGTCGGTCCGTCTCTTGAAGCGCCAGAGGATCGCGATAACGGTCATGACGATGAGCAAGGAGGCTGCGCGTACAGTAGGCACCACATCCTCGGGCAGCTCGTCGAGCGTTTCGACCGGCGCGAAAATCGACGCAATCAGCGTCAGGACGACGAGCGCTCCCAGAGCGGAGACCACCCACGCGACCGCGCGAAATGGAGAGCGTGTGAGGATCGGCGGCCGCTCGCCCCACGCGGCCAGCGCCTCGGGATGCACGCCGGCGCGCGCGCTCTCGCCGACAACCGCAATATCTTCGCGCAAGTCGAGTCGCGGTCCGAGCTCTGCGATCGCCTCTTGGCGTGCTCGAACCTCCTCGGGCGGCGCCGGCCCGCGGAGCCATCCGGCCAATGTTTCCTCGCCCATTCGGGTCCGCGCCGTCGAGAGGAGCTCGAAGAGGGATGCATCGCCGAAGATGTCCAGGTCCAGCGTGTAAGGATGATGCTCGTCGAGAAAGCGAGCACCGCTCTCGCCCGTGCCCGCCCAGCGGCCGTCGATGCGCGCCAGCCCCCGGTCGTAGAACGTCACGGCACGGGCGAGCTTGGCGCGCTCCGTCTCGGCCCGCTGCAATCGCCCGCCGAGCCACCACACCAGCACCGCTGGAACGACCAGCCACCAGCCGGAGAAGGCGTCCGCCGCAAAGGCGGCGATGGCCATTGCTACGCCGATGACGACGATGAGCAGTCTGTAGTTACCGACCGTGATGTGCCGCTTCTCTTGCAAAGTCAGGGCAACGCGACGCGCGTCGAGACGGTGCGTGTACTCCGCGGCTGGATCGGCAGAAGGCATGGGCCCACTGTGCATGGCTCCATTCTCGCAGGGTAGAAGCGATCCAGGAAGGCAAACGGTCAGCCCGCCTCCAAGACATGCGCCACGGCAGCCGTCAACTTGCGCCAGGCGTCGGCCTCCGTCTCGAGCTGTTTGCGGCCGGCTCGCGTCAACTCGTAGTACTTCGCTCGACGATTGTTGTCGGACGTGCCCCAGCGAGCCTTGATCCACGCGCGGCGCTCGAGCCGGTGCAGCGCGGGGTAGAGCGATCCCTGCTGAACGCTCAAAACCGCGCTCGACACTTGTCGAATCCGCTCGGAAATCGCCCAGCCGTGGCGTGGACCAAGAACGAGGGTCCTGAGAATCAGGAGATCCAAGGTGCCTTGCGGAAGATCGATACGTTGGTCGGCCATCTGCGCCTCGTTGCTTTTCTCAGAGACATCATACCCACACTCTTGTCGAAGCGCAAAGGGAACAGCGCGGCGCCCGGGAGTCAAAACGTCAGGGCGAAGCCGACACGGACGACGCGCGGCGCGTTGGGAAGCTCTTCGTGTCGGGGCGCGGCAACCGCCCCTGTGCTGCGGACGGTGTCTTCGATACGGATGTCCGTGGCCGCCGTGGCAGGTTGATAGAAATAGTTCGTCCTGCCGAACATGCCGCCGCCGCTCGATTCGAGCACGAGGTTGTCGAAGACGCCGGTGTATTTCACCTGTGTCGTGGAGCCCGGATTCGTCTGACGCAGCGAGGCACGATCCTCCACGAAGTTCGGCGGCGGGTCACGCCGATGACCACGAATCTTGTCATTCCAGTTGTAGCCGACCGACACGCGGTGGTCGCGGTGCATCTGCCATTGGCCCTTGATCGCGTAGTTCTCCAGATCGTTGTCGTCGAGGGTCGGCGAGCCGTCAGGATTGCGCGCAATCAAGTTGTCCTTGTTGACGACCCACTTGCGGTAGGATCCGTTGACCCACAGCTTGTCGGTGATGAGTGCACCTCCACCGGAGGCGTTCACATCGTAGGCGACCTGGATGGGGTTTCCGCCGGCAAAGTCGAACCGCTGCAGCTCCTCGGCGCCGCTGTTGTCGCTCTGCAGGCTGTCGTTCCCGTACGAATAACGGAGGTCTCCCCGCCAACTGTTACCGGCGGTCTTCGTGACCATGTTCATGTAGATGCCGCCGACGGCAACCTCGGCGGGAATGGCCGAGGTTTGGTAGTTCACCTCCTCGAACATGCCTTGGTCGTAATAAAGCATCGTCCCGCCGCCGTTGCCGCCGGGCCAGTTGATTGTCATGCCGTCGATGGAGAACGTCTTGTCGGCATCCTGCGAGCCGTGAGCCGACATGGCGCTCTGCTGGTACGACTGTGTGCCGCCGACGTCGTAGGTGGAGATCTGAACGCCGGGAATGATCTTCGCGAGCGACCATGGGTCGCGGCCGGTGGGAATGCCCTCGAGCAGCTCCTGGCTCATCACCGTCTGGTGAACGTTCGACTTGGTATCGACCGTTGGCGACCTCCCCGCAACGGTGACCGTTTCCTCGAGGGCGCCAACCTCGAGCTGGACGTCGACCGTGGCCGTGAACGCCGCGTTCACGCGCACGTCGGTGCGCTCGACGCTCTTGAAGCCTGCGAGCTCGAACGTCAGCCGGTACGTGCCGGGTGGTAGGCGTTCGAACCGGTACTGTCCCGGCGCGTCCGTCACCTGTGTACGCGCACCGCCAATCAACGCGTCACCGCTGAGCACGACGGTGACGCCCGGCATGACCGCGCCGGAATCGTCTGTGACTGTCCCCACGATCCGACCGGTGTCCACCTGCGCCGCGGCGACGCTCGCCGCGAGGACGATGGTTGTGAGCGCGATGCCGCTGGCTCGACTGATCCGCATGGTCTCCCCCGGAAGACGACGTTAGGGTTGCGGAGGAGACGAGTCAAATCGATTCTGCTAATTGCTCCATCACCCGAGCCGGTCGGCCATTCTTGTTTCTTCGAGAAAGCAAGCGACGCAATTGTGGCTCGCAGGGCACAGCCACTTTCTCACGAACCGGCCTTGATCTCGTAGGCGGCCAGCGTTCCCTGGTTACGGATGTAGAGCTTCCCGCCGACCACGACCGGGTGCGACCAGCTCGGGAGGCCCTGGTCGGCAACTTCGAAGCGGCCTTTCTCGTTGTAGCCCTTGGGCGTGGCTTCGGCCAGGCCAACGACATTGTTCTCGCCGAATAGGTAGAGATGGCCATCCGCATAGGTGAGCGTACCCTTGCCGACACTGCGATCCCGCCACATGGTCTTGCCGGTCGCGAACTCCATGCTGGTGAGAATCATGTTCGAGAAGCCGTAGAGGTACCCATCTACGAGCACGACCCCGCCGTGATGATTCTGCATGTCGCGGCTGAAATAGACCTCTTCGGCACGAACTTCACCGTTCTCGGCCTTCAAACCGAGCAGCGCACCACCGGTATCGTAGGCAGAGGTGTAGAAGACCTTGTCGTCGTGGATGATTGGTGTGGCGATGTTCGCGACACGATTGCTCACTGGCTCGTAGCGCCACATCAGCTTACCGTCGGAGGCACGAACGCCCACGCCGGCGCGGCTCGTAAAGCCCATGATGGTGCGCACGCCCTGCACCTCAGCAACCAGGCACGATGAGTATCCAGCAGGATCGCTGAGCTCCTTCGTGGTCCACACGGTCTTCCCGGTACCCTTGTCGAGCGCCACGATGCCCGCACCCTCGCCGCCGGGCGTGACGATGACGTGGTTGCCGTCGATGAGGGGAGACTCGCTGATGTGCCAGTTGGGATTCTCGCCGCCGAAGTCCTTCAGAATGTTGCGCTGCCAGATGATCGTCCCGTCCTTCACGCTCATGCACGCGAGGTCGCCGGCCTCGGTCAACACATAGAGCTGTTGACCGTCCGCCGTCGGTGTGCCGCGAGGTCCCGGACCACGGTCTTGCTCCAACGTCGGACCGAGCGCGGTCATCCAGATCTGCGTGCCGTCGGCTCGATTCAGCGCGAAGACGACACTGTTCTTCCCATCCGTCCCCTGGAGAAAGATCCGATCATCTTGGATGGCAACGGAGCCATAACCGGCTCCCAGGCCATCCACGGACCAAGCCACCTTCGGACCGCCATCGGGCCAGGATGTCAACAGCCCGGTCTCTTCCGAGAGGCCAGTGCGATCTGGCCCACGCCACTGAGGCCAGTCCGGCTCGTCGGCCGGCGTGGCGATGGTTGCCGACGCCAGAGCCGTGGTTAACCACAGCACGAGAGCAAACATTGGCGGCATTTACGTTCCTCCTGATGGACGCCTCCCTCGGCGAGGCGTGGTAGGGACGCCTCGGCGAGGCGTCCTACCGGCTGTTCCTGGTAGGGCGCGTTCGCCGAACGCGCCGTCGCAAGCGAATCGGAGGGGACACAGGCGGGCGAGATACGGAAACACACCGAGACGACAGAAGCGAGTATACCGTGAAACCACACGACGAACGGATGACGTGGCGCGTGGTTCTTCTCAATTTCGTAAGCGCCATGGCTGACTTTTCGCGGGCGTCAAACTTGTATATGCTTTATCTCAGCAACAGCTCTCGGCGGCACGATTGGCCGTGACTGGATCTGTTGTCCCTGGCAACCTGCTGGCGTGAACGGGATTGCGGTCCGGTTCGCCAGCGTGCGCCGCCGCGCTTTTCTTCCCCTCGATGTAGCGCCCCGCTCGGGGCAACTTTTCGCCGGCTCCAGGCCGGTGTGACAGGAGGACGGATGACCATGAAACGCGCGCTCAGCGCCGCCACTCTCTGTGTGTGCCTCTACGCCAGCCCGGGCAGCGCCCAACAGCAGACGGGCGAGATCTTCGGACGCGTTACGGATGATTCCGGCGCCGTTCTACCCGGCGTCACCGTGACCGTGGCAGGTGCCACCCTGCTCCAGCCTCGTGCCGTGATCGCGTCTGCGACCGGTAGCTATCGCGTGCCGGAGCTCCCGGTCGGCACGTACTCGGTCACGTTCGAGCTCACGGGCTTTCGGACCCGCGTGCAGCAGGACGTTCGAATCACGATTGGCTTCAACGCCCAAGTCAACGGGCAGCTCGAGCTGTCATCGGTTGAGGAGAGCGTGACGGTGACGGGGGAGAGCCCAATCATCGACACGAAGGAGACGGGCACCAAATCCACCTTCGACCTCGAGACGCTGCAGAGTCTTCCCTCGGCGCGCGATCCGTGGGTGATGCTGGAGCGTGCGCCCGGCATCACCATGGATCGCGCGAACGTCGGCGGCAGCCAGTCGGGACAGCAGTCTATGTACATCTCGCGCGGTTCGAGCACCGGCAACAACAAGTGGTCCGTCGACGGCGTCGACATCACCGATATGTCGGCCACGGGCGCATCACCGATCTATTACGACTTCGACATGCTCGAAGAGATGCAAGTGCGGACGGGCGGCGCCGATGTCACGCAGCAGACCGGGGGCGTCGGCATCAACCTGGTCACACGCAGCGGGACCGACCAGTTTCGAGGCTCGGGTCGCTATTACATTACCGACGAGCAGTTCGAAGCGGACAACATCAACGACGAGATTCGAGCCGCCGGCGCTGGCTCCGGCGCGCCCATTCAGAACATCAAGGACTACGGATTCGAGGTGGGTGGCCCCATCAAGCGCGGTCGGGCCTGGCTCTGGGGCAGCTACGGCACGCAGGATATCAAGACTGGCGTCGTGGGCTTTTACAAGGACACGCCCACGTGCCGGCCGACGCCGCCAACCGACACCGAAGGGCTCCGGGATTGCCTCGAGACCGACGAGACCAACCTCAATAACTACAACTGGAAGCTGCAGGTGGCGCCCTTTGAGGGCAACCGGATCACGTTCCAGAACACGTGGGCCGAGAAAGTCCGCAGTGCGCGCGACGCCTCCGATACGCGTCCCATTGAAACGACGTTCCGACAGAAAGCTGTGGCCGATGAGTTCGGCACGTTTGGATGGCTGACGGGGCCCTCGCCATTCTGGAAGGCGAGTGATCAGCACGTGTTCAGCGATCGCTGGCTCGTCGACGTGCAGTGGGCGCACCTCGGCAACAACTTCGTGCTCGACTTTCACGAGGATAGTCTGGCTGACGTGCAGCCGACCTTCGAGATCTCGACAGGGCGCTGGGGCCGATCGTACCAGCAGTTCGTGTTCATGCGGCCAACCAACAGCGTCGACGTGCTGAGCAATTACTTCCTCCCCGATTTTGGGGGCGGTGACCACGCGCTCAAGGTCGGGTACCGCTGGCGTAGCGCGCATGCCACCACGCTCAACCACCGCGGCGGCAACACGTATGCACGCTTCGACAACGGTGTGCCGCACTCGGCGCAACTGTACCGGGACCAGAACACGGTCTCGCATCTCGACACGCACGGGTTCTATGCCCAAGACACCTTTACCCGGAACCGCCTGACGGTAAACGTCGGCGTGCGATGGGACCGGCAGGACGATCTCGCCGCCGCGTCGACGGTCCCGGCGCATCCGTTCGCTCCGGATGTGCTCCCGGCCATCTCGTTTCCAGGCGCTGATGCGGGCGTCGTGTGGAACGACATCTCGCCTCGGGTCGGCATGACATACGACGTCGTTGGTGATGGCCGAAGTATCGTCTCGGCTTCCTATGCCGCCTATTTCGGCCAGATGGCACCCGGACAGCTCTCGAACGATCTGGCGGCGACCGGCGCCCTCTTCGTGCGCTATCCGTGGGACGACCTCAATGGTGACCAATTCGTGCAGGCCAACGAGATCGACTACACGGAGGTCCTCTCTCGATCGTCGGCATACGATCCGGAGAACCCTGGTAACTTCCTGTCGCCTGGCGCCGTCGATCCCGACATCAAGAACGATCGCACGCGTGAGCTCATCGTCGGGTTCGACCGACAGCTCGGCGGGTCGCTGGCGGTCGGTGCCAGCTACATCTGGCGCAAGTACGATCGCTTCAACTGGGAGGATACGGCAGGGTTGACGAGCGACGACTACGTCCCCGTCAGCTTCACGCCCACGGACTGCCCGGCTGGCGCTCGCTGTGAACCGGTGACCTACTTCGAGCCCACGTTCGAGATTCCATCGGCGTTCATCACGACCAACATACCGGATCGGTGGCGCGACTACAACGGGTTCGAGCTGACCCTCGAGAAGCGCTATTCCGACCGGTGGGCCGCAGGCGCGAGCTACGCGTACAACGACGCCGTGGACACGTGGGATTCTCCGGCAGCCTACGAAGACCCCACCTGTCGCGAGGGCCTGTGTCCTGGCTCACAGGCCTACGCGCCAGAGGCCGGCGGCAGCGGCATCGACAACGTGTACGTCAACGCCAAGTGGCTGGTGAAGGTCAGTGGACGCTACACGTTGCCATATGACATCAACATCGCCGGTTTCTACAACGCCCGGCAGGGCTATCCGTTCCCGCAGGCCATCCGGAGCCCCAGCCGTGAGAATCAAGCAGGTGAGGAGGATGTGCTCCTCGAGCGTAAGGGGGAGGTCCGCTTGGATGCGCTGCAAACGGTCGACGTTCGCATCGATAAGACATTTCGCTTCGGCGTCGCCACGCTTCGGCCGTCCATGGACATCTTCAACCTCGGGAACGTCAACACCATCCTGGCGCGGCGGCCACTGCAAGCGGCCAGCAATGCCAACGACATCAGCGGCATCGTCGCGCCGCGCGTGGTCCGATTCGGACTCAGCATTCAGTGGTAGCTCTCCCGGGGGCGCGGGCGGGCCGTGCCCCCACACCACACATCCCTTCATCTCCCTGCTACGCGGGGCCCTGAGCTACGACTGTCACTTGCAGAGTCGGCCGCTCGGGTAAACTACCAGCCCGGAGGCCTCGTGACATATCTTCTCTGTTGGGCAGTCGTGACGCTCATGGTCACATCGCAAGATCAGACCACGCCCGCGCGAGCGCACCACGCGGCGATCGTACAGTCGGAATTCATCTACGAGCATGCGCCGTTCCCTTCGGCGCATGCGTCGACTATTGTCGAGACGAGCAAAGGGCTCGTTGCCGCTTGGTTCGGCGGCAGCGAGGAGGGAGCGCCGGACGTCGGTATCTGGCTCTCCCGCCATGATGGGCGCGCATGGTCGCCACCGGTCGAGGTCGCCGACGGTATCCAGCCAGACGGCACGCGTCATCCGTCATGGAATCCGGTGCTCTTCCAGCCGTCCAAGGGCGCCCTATTGCTCTTCTACAAGGTCGGGCCGAGTCCCGAACAATGGTGGGGACTGGTGAAAGAGTCGAAAGACCATGGCCGCACGTGGAGCGACGCGAAGCGGCTGCCAGACGGGATCCTCGGACCCATTCGTGCCAAGCCAATCCAGCTCGCCGACGGGACGATCCTCGCCGGGTCGAGCACCGAGCATAAAGGGTGGGTCGTTCACATGGAGTGGACCAAGGATCCGTTGGGTGCCTGGGCGAAGAGCGATCCGGTCAACAAGGCGGAGGACTGGGACGCCATCCAACCCACCCTCCTGGATCACGGCCAGGGTCGGATACAGATTCTTTGTCGCAGCAAGCAGGGCGTCGTGACGCAGGCATGGTCCGAGGACGAGGGCCGTTCTTGGTCACCGATGACCAAGATGTCGCTGCCGAATCCCAATGCGGGCATCGACGGCGTCCGCCTCGCCGATGGGCGCTTCCTGCTCGTCTACAATCCAACACGTCGCGGCCGCCATCAGTTGCAGCTCGCAATGTCGCGCGACGGACGGTCGTGGACCCCGACCGTCATGCTCGAGAACGAGCCTGGTGAATTCTCGTATCCTGCGATGATCCAGACGAGCGATGGCTCCGTTCATGTTACCTACACATGGAAACGCGAACGGATTCGCCACACAGTGCTGGATGTGTCGAAGTTGTGAGTTGTGACCCATGCGGACACGTGGCATCCTGACCATCGCCCTGCTGCTCGGCGCACATTGGAGCGCTCCAGGGCCCAGAGCTGCGCCGTCCGAGCGGCCGAACATCGTCTTCTTTCTCGTCGACGATCTCGGCTACATGGACATCGGCGCGAACAATCCCCAGACGTTCTACGAGACGCCGCACGTGGACCGGCTGGCTTCCGAAGGGCTACGGTTCACGACCGGGTACGCGGTCAATCCGGTCTGCAGCCCCACACGATACAGCCTCATGACGGGGAAGTACCCGACACGTGTGGCGGCCACCAACTTCTTCACCGGAACCCGCGAAGGATGGTTCAAGCCGGCGCCGCTCAGCGACCGGATGCCGCTGGGGGAGATCACGCTGGCGGAGGCCCTCAGGGCCGTAGGCTACCGGACGGCGTTCCTTGGCAAATGGCACTTGGGACCGACCGAGGAGTACTGGCCAGAGAATCAGGGCTTCGAGATCAACATCGGTGGGCACAGCGCCGGGGCGCCATCCAAGGGCTATTTTGCTCCCTGGAACAATCCTCGCTTGGAGGACGGCCCACCCAATGAGCACCTCACGGCACGGCTCGCCGAGGAAGCGGTGGGGCTCCTAGAAGAGCTCAGAGACGACCCGTTCCTGCTGTATTTGTCGTTCTACACCGTCCACACGCCACTGCAAGCGCCGGAGGCGCTGGTCGCGAAGTACCGGCGCAAGGCGGCCGCACTACCACCCGTGGAGGAGTTCGCAGACGAGGAGCAAGTGTGGCCGGTGGACGAGCCGCGGCGCGTGCGAGTTGCACAACGGCACGCCGTGTACGCGGCCATGGTCGAAACGATGGATACCGCCGTCGGCCGCGTGCTGGCAAAGCTCGATGAGCTCGGCCTGGCCGAGAACACGGTCGTCGTCTTCCTCTCGGACAATGGCGGCCTTTCGACATCGGAAGGTGCCCCTACCTCGAATCTTCCGCTGCGAGGCGGCAAGGGCTGGCTGTACGAAGGGGGCATTCGGGAGCCGTGGCTCGTCACATGGCCAGGCGTCACGAAGCCAGGCAGCACAAGCGATGTGCCGGTGAGCACAGTGGATGTCTATCCGACGCTCCTCGAGATCGCCGGTGCCACAGAGCACGGGGGAACGGTCGTCGACGGAGAAAGCTTGGTCCCGCTGCTGCGGCATCGCGCGATAGATGGAAGCGCGAGTGCGGGAGCCCTCGCCAACCGACCGCTCTACTGGCACTATCCTCATTACGGCAATCAGGGAGGCTTCCCCGGTGGAGCCGTGCGGGTTGGAGACTGGAAGCTGATCGAGCGGTACGAGGATGGCCGCGCTCACCTGTACAACTTGGCGGATGACATCGGGGAGCGCCACGACCTGGCCCCCAAGGAGCCGGAGCGCGTCGAGGAGCTTCGGGACCAGCTGCACGCCTGGTACCGCGAGGTAAACGCGATGTTCTTGCAACCAAGACAGCCCTGGCGACCGCCAGCCTACGAAGAATGAGCGGACGCCTCGGCGAGGCGTCCCTACCTTTTGTCCAGTCCCTACTTTGGTCCAGGTAGGGCGCGCTCGCCGAGCGCGCCGTCAATGCCCGTGCACGGTCTCGAGCGCCGCAATCGCCGCACCGCGCGCGCCAGCCATATCGAGATCGACGACGACCTCGAAGCGGGCGATCAGTTCTTGCTCTTCTCGGAGGCCGGTGTGCTCGCGCACTCGACTCAGGAACCACTCACGAAAATCCGGTGCGGCCTCGACGACGCCGCCGCCCACGAAATAGGCGTCCGGATCGGTGAAGTTGGCGGCAATCGTGAACAGGCGACCGATTGCCATCGCCTGCTGCTCGAAGATCGCGAGCGCCAGCGGATCCCGGTTCTCGCCGTACCCTCGCACCAACTTGGCGGCTTTCGCCATCGAGCCGACTTTCGCCAACGGATGGTCCGGGAAGCGAGTCAGCCAGAACGGCAGGAGGTTCTTCTCGATGGCCGTCAGTGACGCCACGCTCTCGACATCCCCGGTGAAGCCGCAGTTGCAGCAGGGCAGGGGTTGGCCCTCCTCGAGCAGGCCTTCCATCGGGATGTGGACGTGACCCAGCTCTCCTGCGAACCCGGCGGCCCCCTTGACGACGCGACCATCCAGGATCACGCCGCCGCCGAGGCCGGTGCCGACAATCGCGGAGATCGATGAACGTTCCAGGGCGACGGGCCCGAAGAGCCGATGGTGAGCGTACAGGGCCGCCGCGTTTCCATCATTGTTGTAGATGACCGGCAGCCCCAGTTGCGCTTCGAGCGCGCCCCGAAAGTCGAAGTTGCGCCACGCCGGTTGCGAGAAGTTCGTAGAGCCGCGGGACGAGATGACACCGTCGGCGCTGGCGGGCCCTGGCGTGTCGAGGCCGACGGCCCGGACCTGGCTCGCATCCACCTTGGCACGCTGCAGGACATCGGCATACGTGGCCACCAGCGCGTCGACTGCCGGTACCGGCCCTTCCAGGACGAGGCTCGGGCTTTCGATGAGCTCGCTGATCAGGAACCGCCCCGATGCATCGAGCACGGTCGCGCTGTTCTTGTTCCCACCGTTGTCCAGCCCCACGACGACCCAACTGTCCGCGTTCGACATGCATTGCCCTCCGTGCCAGTTACGCGACGCGAATTCTACACGCGAGCCGTGAGCGTGGTCCATGGACTGTCGGGGGACGAGTCGAGACACGCACGCACAGGGAGGTCAGACGCCGCGTGTCAGTCGGCTTGATCGTCGAGGGCAGCAAGGACGGGGGCACTCGTGGTCCAGTGTAGGCTCGACCTTCAGGTCGGGCGAGCACATCAGCATACCCGGAAGGCCGAGCATGAGATATCCTCAGATTACAAATATCACAGGAGGTTCTCCCATGGGTAAGGCCGAAGTGCAGCGCCTTGGGCGTCGCGACTTCCTGAAGCACGCGACGGTGGCCACCACGGCCGGCTGGACCATTATCAAGCCAGGCTCGGTACGAGGAACCCCGGCGAACTCGCGGCTCGAGCTGGGCATCATCGGCAGCGGCGGTCGCGGGGAGTTCATCGGGAAGCTCTTCGAACAGCACACCAACAGCAAGGTCGTGGCGCTGCACGACTACTTCGCGGATCGGGTCGAAGCGCTTGGCGGCAAGCTGTCGGTGGAAGCGCAGGCGCGCTTTACCGGGCTCGACGGATACCGTGCGCTGCTCGATCGGCCAATCGACGCGGTCGCCATCGAGAGCCCGCCGTACTTCCATCCTGACCAGACGATTGCTGCCCTCGGGGCTGGCAAGCACGTGTTTCTCGCAAAGCCGATTGCCGTCGACGTTCCCGGCTGCTTGGCAATCCAAGAGGCGGCGCGCAAGGCCGGCGATCGCCTCGCGCTGCTCGTAGACTTCCAGACCCGCCGAGACCCTCTATTTCGTGAGGCAGCCAAGCGCGTGCACCGGGGCGACATTGGCGCACCTGTGCTGGGCCACGTCTACTATCACGCAGGACGCCTCAACCCAAAGGTCCCTGACGGGAGCCCGACCGCCCGCGTGCGGAACTGGGTATTCGACAAAGCGCTATCGGGCGACATCATCGTCGAGCAAAACATCCACGTGATTGATGTCGCGAACTGGTACCTGCAGGGGCATCCCTTGAAGGCCCAAGGCACTGGTGGCCGCAAGGCCCGCGTTGACGTCGGCGACTGCTGGGATCACTTCGTTGTCACGTTCAGCTATCCCAACGACGTGCTCGTCGACTTCAGCTCTGCGCAGTTCGCAAAGGGATACGACGACATCCGTATTCGCACGTACGGCGCGGGCGGCACGGTCGACTCCGCGTACGACGGGGACGTCCGCATCACGGGCGACACCGCCTGGCCCGGCGGCAGCACGAAGGGGCTCTACGAGAGCGGCGCGGTGAGCAATATCAAAGACTTTCACGCAGCCGTCGTTAATCAGCAACCGCTGGGTGACACGTTGACGCCAAGCGTCGCGAGCAACCTCACAGCGATCCTTGGGCGCCTTGCCGCGTACGAGAACCGACCCGTGAGCTGGGATGAGATGCTCGAGTCACCACTCGAGATCGACCCGAAGCTCGATCTTCCAAGCGATGGACCAACCAGGGCAGCGTAACGACAACCTAATCCGAGAGTTCACTTGTCTAGTGAATGGACGGTAGGGCTGGGCTTTAGCCCCGCCGACCATGGCGGCCCTAAAGGGCCGCCCTACCGATGAAGGTGACAACACAAACGAATCCAGGGCCGAGTCGGATCTCTTGCCTGTCAACACCTCGATCGGGACCCGATCAAGTCGAGAGGAAGTGATGGAGGACGTTCTTGGTGATCCTCGACACGCCATCGTCCACCAAGAGGGCGGAGACGTAGGTAATCGATCCAACTGAGAAGACTGCACCAGCGCTGGCGGTTCCGTAGCACACGATTTCCGCGCCGCCTTCGTCTGGGTTGAGACCCTTTGCAAGGAGCTCCGTCCCCGGCGGTGACGAGGCGCTGCGCTTGTCCGTCTCGTGGCCCGAGGCACCCCCCGGCACGCGCTCGTGCAGCGTCGTCGCCCCGAAGCGGTCTCCGTCTCGCAGCATCGTGCCTTCGAACGCCCAGTGGCTCGCGGCACGGACTTCGTAAGGCGCCGCGGTCATGATGCCTGTCTCCGTGCAAACGACGCCCAAGAGATTGGCCTCGGACTCGTAGGTGCGGTGAAGCCGGCTTTCGAACGAACGGTCCGGTTGATCGATGTCGCCGCCCATCTCTCCCGCGCGGCTGTACAGATGGGTGAGACAGCGCATCGTCCCGGCCGAGCCATCGAGCTCGACCTCGCAATTGAGACCGTTGCCTCCGAGGTAGAGTAGGCGCCCGCCGCCCTCATACACCCAGGCCTTCACTCGCTGGTACATGCGCCGGGTCCAGTACTCCGGGTGGACCGCCAGGATCAGCACCTGGTATGCCTCGAGTGGAAGACTGCCGGCATCGAGTTGCGCCTCGGCATACAGGTCGTAGGCAAAGCCCTCTCGCTCGAGCCAAGCGAGCAGACGCCACTCGGCCGGCGCCGCCACCGGTGGCAGGCGTCCAGCAATAGGATCGCTGACCTGCGCAGTCTCGGGCACGTGGCAGCTTGGATCGGGTCGGTCGAACGACAGCGGCAGATACGCGTCATCGCGCGGCCGCCACAGACCAAACGGCTCCTGGCTGCGATAGCGGTCGAGATCCTGTCGCGCATTGACGATCGGCTGTTCAGGAAGGCCCGCCGGGTTGAGGTAGTTGCTGCGACCACCAAAAGCGTTGTAGGCGTTCCAGGTGTTCGTGGACACTAGGACAGCGACCGACGCCTTCGGCGCCCGCGGCGCAACGACCCAGGGGAAGGCAAAGAACCGACCGGAGAGGGTCTTCGCATGCAGGTAATAGAGCCCGCTCTCGTCCGGCGCGGCAAGGGTCTGCGCTTGCTGCGAGCCGCCGTAACCTTCTTCGTTCCACCGAACGCCTGTCTGCGTGAAGTCTCCATCCGGCAGAATCTGCATGGTTGCGCGCGGGCCGTGCTCATCGTACCAGCCGAGCGGCCGGATGCATTCCTTCTGCAAACCGTATCGCCACAGCGAGAGGTGATACTGCTCGACGGCGTGAACGCGAAACTCTCCGCGCCCGCCTGCAGACGTCCACTTCGGCCACATGTAGCCCAGCAGGGCATCCGAAAGGAGCCGGAACTGCTGCGGCCGCCCCGGTACGACGTCGGCGGTGGTCCGCTTCGATCCGTAACCCGGTTTCGACAAGGTGATGTTGTAGGGTCCTGGTGTGAGGTCTGCGTAGATGCCGCCTCGCGACGTCGATCGAACGACGAGCGGCCCACTCAATCCAGGGCCATCGATCTCGAGGAGCGTATCGGGAAGGGCAACATAGTACTCATCGCTGACGAAGCCAATTAACATGAGCCGGACTCTTCCTGGTATCGCCACGTCAGGAGCTCGTCGATGAACGCCCTGACGCCGTTCGCGATCGCAGCCAGAAGCGCCTCGCCCTTCTCGCGACTCGCATGCTCCGGCATCCCGACCGTGCCGGATCGAGAGATTTCGTCGAACTCGTTGACGATGTAGTAGGGCTGACTGCGCTGCATGTCGGCGAGGCGCCACGGGCCAGCATCGAATGGGCCGTCGGCCGCGGCCTCCTTCAGGCGCACGAGCGGTTCGTGAAGTGCGAGCATCAGGGATGTTTCGAGCTCGCCGGCGTGGCCAAGGCCGCCTGGAGGCGACGAGCGGATATCGGCGATGGCGTGTGCCGCAAGACTCCAGTAGTTCGCATACGCGATGTAGACGTCGCGCCGGTCCGCGAGCTCCGACTTGAGCTCGCGGAGCGCTCCCTTCGCAGGCACTTCGTTGCCACCGTGTCCGCTCAGTAGGAGAATCTTGCGGGCGCCGAGGGCCACGAGCGATCGGCAGACGCCTCGAAGCACTTCGATGTACGGGAAGAGATCTAGGCTCACGCATGCGAGCCGGCGATGATGCGGCGAGTGTCCCACCCAGAGCGTGGGCAGCAGAACGATGCGGTCGGGCGCCTGCTGTTCGACGCGGGCGGCAACGCCGTCCACGAGCGCCGTGTCGGTCAGCAACGGCAGGTGAGGGCCGTGTTGCTCGAGCGAGCCGAGCGGCACCAGGAACACCACGTTCCCGGCGGCCGCCTCTCGTGCTTCCTTCCAGGTCGTGTGCGCCAGCAGCATCAGGAGATTACAGAACGCCGTACTTGGCGTACACGTCGCGCAAGTAGGCGCCGTCGCGCAGCTCGGTCCGGCTGTGATTCTCTCGCGCCATCTTGTCGGTGGCAATCTCGACAACGCGCTCGAGCATGCTGCCCGGTACGACGACAATGCCGTCGTAGTCGCCAAAGACGAGATCACCAGGAGCGACCATCACGCCACCACAGCAAACCGGAACGTTGTAGTCCATCACCAAGCCTCGGCCCTTGGAGTCCACGGGCTTGATGCCTGCGGCAAAGACGGGAAATCCGAGCTGCTCGATCTTCAACGCGTCGCGCACCAAGCCGTCGATCACGGCGCCGCGGGCGCCGCGGGCGAGCGCCGCAGTCGACAGCAGCTCACCCCACGGCGCATTACGCTTGGACTCGCCGGTCGCGACGACCAGCACCTCGCCCGCCAGGATGCTGTCGACCGCCTCTATCTCGCGGCCATACACATCGTCGGGCGTATGGTACACATCCGCACACCAGACGGTGCGAGCCCACCCGGCGAACTTCGCGCTGGGAAAGAGCGGACGCAGGGTCTCCCGCATGGCGCAGTGATCGTGGCCGAGCGCGTCCAGCGAATCGGCGACGACCGCCGTATACAAGTGCTCTTCGAGGTGTCTGAAGAGCGCGAGATCCTTG
>WHTT01000066.1 GCA_009377605.1 Luteitalea sp. | reverse complement strand
AGCAGCCGCGGCATGGCGAAAGCGAGCGGATTGGGTCGCACAACGGTGCAACACATCTGGCGCGCGTTTGGGTTGCAGCCGCATCGCACCGAGACGTTCAAGCTGTCGACCGTTCCGCTGCTCATTGAGAAGGTCCGCGACATCGTCGGGCTGTACATGCATCCGCCGACGCATGCCGTGGTGTTCTGTGTGGACGAGAAATCGCAGATTCAGGCGTTGGATCGCACACAACCGGTGCTGCCGACGCGGCCCGGACAGGTCGAACGGCGCACGCACGACTATCGTCGGCATGGTACGACCACGTTGTTTGCGGCGCTCAACGTGAAGACCAGTGAGCTCATCACGCAGTTTCATCAACGGCATCGCGCGACCGAGTTCTGGCAGTTCCTGGATGCGGTGGACTCTGCCGTCCCTCGACACCTTGACGTGCATCTGATCATGGACAACTACGGCACGCATAAGACCCCGTTGATCCGGAACTGGTTCGCCAAGCGCCCGCGCTTTCACGTCCATTTCACGCCCACGTACGGCTCATGGCTGAACCTCGTGGAACGCTGGTTCGCCGAGCTCACGAACAAACAACTGCGGCGCGGCGTCCATCGCAGCGTCGTGCAGCTGAAGGCGGCGATTCGCGAGTTCATCGCTGCGCACCATGCGAATCCGAAACCGTTCATCTGGACCAAGAGCGCCGACGAGATCCTCGCCAGCATTGCGCGCTTCGCCCAGCGAACACTCGATTTTCAGGCCGCGCCACTTATTGCGCGAACCACGCGGTCAGGACACTAGAGTGGCACAACAATTGTGCCGAACCGGCCCCGGGGCGAGCTCCGCGGCCATCGCAGGTATATACTGATTGCGTGCCACTCAGGCTGATTGTTCCGGACGACATCGACCAGCGGCTGGTTGGCCTTGGCGACGCCATCGCCCGTGCCTCTGCAGGTATCGACTTCGCGTATGTGTTCGGCAGCGTGAGCACGAACCGGCGGTCGACGCGCAGCGACGTGGACATCGCCATCCACGCCGCCGAGGGTATCGATGGCCAATTCGCGCGGCTCGAGGTCGCGCGCGCCGCGGCGAAGCACCTGAGTACCGATGCCATTGACGTCGTGCTTCTGAACACGGCTCCCATTTCTCTCGCCGGTCGGGTTCTCGTCGATCGTCGTGTCGTACTGGACCGAAAGCCGTTCGCACGTCATCGGTATGAATCGCGAATCGCTCGCATGTTTCAGGACTTCCGCGTTCGTGAGCATCGACTTCTCACGGCTCGGTACGGGCATGGTTGATCGCGATCTGATCCTGCGAAAAATCGCGGATATCGACTTGTACTTGGAGCAATTGCGCTCTTATCGCGAGGTCGAGCTGGATGCTTACCGCGCCGACTGGAAGACGCAACGCATCGTCGAGCGCACGCTTCATCTCGTCATCGAGGTCTGTATGGATGTCGCTGACCACATTGTGGCCGACAGACAACTGCGTGTACCTGATACAGGAGCCGCAACATTCGACATCCTGGCCGAGGCCGGCGTACTCGCTCGCCCGCTGGCCGATTCTCTTGGACGGATGGTTGGCTTCAGAAACATCCTTGTGCACGATTATGCACGACTCGATCCGTCTCTCGTGCTTCGCGCAATCCGTACGGACGTGCGCGACGTGCAAGAATTCCGAGACGCTATTCTGAACACGGTCGGCTGACGTCAGCGCCAGCTGCGCTCTCGCCGCTAGTTCGCCAACACCTCCAAACGTTTTGTGTTGGTGTCGAACTTCACCAACTCATCTGGCATGAACGTATCGTCATGCTCGCGTTCTCCGTCGCCAGGTCACAGAGCGACGCGACGTCTCCACACAGTAGCGTAAAGTAGGGGAAAGTGTTGCTTTGTGATCATGGAACACGAGACAGTGATCATCGGCGTGAATCTCGAGAGCTTGTGCGGGACGGTCGTGCGCGTGGCTCGCGTCTCTGCGGTGGCGCTTGCATGGCTCGCGTGGCCCAGCGCGACGCTCGCACAGAGCTCCCGTGCGGACGCGCTCGCCATGATGCAGGCGAAGAAGGCGGAACAGCTCAGACCGTATGAGAACTCCACAGGTGAGCAGATCCTGGACACGGCGGAAGAGCTCGTCCTGGCAACGAGCTCGGTGTATCCCTGGATCGGGAGCATTTACCCAGGTGCGTGGCTGGGGCTGGGCGGCGGCTATCAGCGAAGCGTCGCGGACACCGGCCGATTCAACGCACGCGGCGCCTGGTCGGCGCGAAACTACAAGCTCCTTCAGGCGGACCTGGACCTTCCGGAGCTCGTCCGGCACCGCCTCGCGATGACCGCACGGGTCCAGTGGCTCGACGCACCGTCAGTGGCCTTCTACGGCATCGGCAATGAGAGCGACCCGGATCAGGAAACGACGTATACCTACACCCCTACAACACTCGCGGTGACCGGCAGGCTTCAGATCATGGAATGGCTTGCGCTTGGTGGCGGAGCAGAATACCTCGACGTGCGCAGCGATGCCGGCCGGCTCGACGCGTCGCTCGATCCGCCCCCTGTGACGGCGGCGGGCTTCGGCGAGGACGTCTCGTATGGTGTCGGGCGGATCTTCCTGGATGTCGATTGGCGGGACGAGCCAGGCTACAGCCAGCGAGGCGGCCAATACCGCGTTGAATGGGCGAGCTACGGCGACCGCGACACGGGAATGTTCAGCTTCCGGCAAACGGAGGCCGAGATCGTCCAGTTGCTGCCGCTCATGCGAGCCAACTGGGTGCTCGGCTTCAGAGGGTTGGTGACCACCACGGAGGTTGGCGACGCCGAGACGGTGCCGGTCTTCATGCTGCCGGCGTTGGGTGGCAGCTCGTCCCTCCGCGGCTATCCGAGCTGGCGTTTCCGCGATCGACATCGCCTGCTCCTTTCCGGTGAGTACCGCTGGACGCCCGGACAGCTCGTCGACATGGCGATCTTCGTGGATGCCGGGAAGGTCGTGGCGCGGCATCGTGATCTCGACCTACAGGGGCTCAAGAAGAACTACGGAATCGGACTCCGCGTCCATGGCCCCTCGTTCACGGCTCTACGGCTGGATCTTGCCAGAAGCCGCGAGGGATGGGTGCTGAACATCGGCGGGGGGACCGCTTTTTGAAAGGTCGAGGCATGGGCGCGGAGTTTCGAGTCATGTCCAACAGAGCGGTCCTGCGATTCGCGCGGCGCAGCTTGGCGGTGGCGGCGGCCCTCGTCTCGAGTGCGGCATTGGTATCCGCCACACGTCTGGCCGACTCGCCGCACTTCTATGGTGATGACCCATTGTGGGAGGAGGCGAGCACGCAGGACGCCTCCGGAGTGCGGGCCGGCGCGGTGAGCTTGAACTGGGACCTCGTGGAGAACCTGTTCGGAAAGCCGGGCGATCCCGACCTCGACAGGCGCGCGATGAACATCAATACCGTCGGCGAGGTACCCGACGGTCCGTGGTTCACCAATCGTGCCGGAGCGCGCCCGCTCACGCCCGACGAGGTCGCGCGTGGCGGCGGCGATGGGCTCGGACCGGCACCAGGTCGCTGGACGATCGTCTCCGCGAAGAGCGATGGGATCACGCCAGGCTTCACCGTGCGCGACGCACGCGGTGTGGCGTGGTTCATCAAGTTCGATCCACCGGGCTGGCGAGGCATGGCAACCGGCACCGAGACCGTCGTGTCGCGGCTGTTCTGGGCACTCGGCTATCACGTGCCCGAGTACTACGTGGCGAACCTCCGCGTCGACGATCTCGTGATCGAGCCCGGTGCTCAGATTTCTCCGCCCGGCGCCGAGCCGCGTGAGATGCAGCGGCGTGACATCGAGTGGCTGCTCGAGCGCGCGGACCGTGACGCGGATGGCTCTTACCGCGTAAGCGCCAGCAAGATGCTCCCAGGCCGGCCACTCGGAGGGTTTCGTTTTTACAGCACGCGGCCCGACGATCCGAACGACGTCTTCCCCCACGAGCATCGTCGTGAGCTGCGCGGATACGGCACCTTCGCCGCCTGGCTGAACCACGTCGATGCCAAGAGTGCCAACACCCTCGATACCCTGATTGTCGAGGACGGACACGCGTTCGTACAGCACTACCTGTTGGATTTCGGCTCCACGCTCGGGAGTGCCGCTGTCATGCCTCGTGAATACTGGGAGGGCCACGAGTACCTCGTCGAGCCGAAGGAGATCGGCAAGGGCATTCTCGGGCTCGGCTTCTATCGGCGCCCGTGGCGGACGAACCGCGTGTATGAAGCGCCCGCCGTCGGACGTATCCCAGCCGACCACACGCACTGGGATCCCGAGCTGTGGAAGCCGCGCGTGCCGAACCCGGCATTCCTCCGAGCCCGGCTCGACGACAAGTTCTGGGCGGCGCGTAAGGTCGCGGCGATCAGCGACGATGTGATCCGTGCGGCGGTCGCGACTGGCCAATTCGGCGACCCGGATGCCGAGGCGGCGCTTATCCGGATGCTCATCGAGCGCCGCGACGCGATCGTGCGGCGCTATCTTCCAGCGATCAATCCCGTCGTGAATCCAGCGCTTGATGACGCGGGCGTGCTGCGGTTCGAAAACGCTGCGTCCGGCGCCGGTGTGGCGCCCGAGCCCAAGGGGTATCGGGCCGAGTGGTCTTGGTTCGACAATCAGACGGGCGAGACACGTCCGATTGGCAGCACCAGCGGATCCGGTCCGCACCTCCCGGCGCCGGCGCACCTCTCGCGCGCGCCAGGGGACTTCGTGTGTGTGGCCATCAGCGCTGTCGGGGAGGAGACCCACGCCGCATGGGAGAGGCCCGTAGTTGCCTACTTCCGGCCCCGCGCGAACGGATGGAGGCTCGTGGGCGAGGACAGACTGCCGTAGTGTCCCGTAACAGTGATTCGTCACATAATTCCCGGGCGGGGCGCCCGCCTGGCGACGTTGCTCGTCAGTCAAATACGGCCTGTATTCTCCTTCCTCGCGCCTTGCCAGGCGAACGCCGCGCTCCGGGACTTATGCAACGAATCACTGTTGCGGGACACTAGCACGGCTCGACGACAATCTGGATCGGATGCAGCCGATGTTCATATCGTGACTGCATCCGGGCATCCGAAACGATCGGGCATCGCCATGTCCAACCCAGCCAACATCCGGCGCGTCGTCCTGCGGCTGCTGATCGCGCAGCTGGCGATGATGCTTTCCGCGGTCTCAGGTGACGGCATTGCCGCCCAGGCGATCGATGTCCCGTGGAAGGGGGCACGCCAGCTCGTGCTGGTGACGACCGCCGACTGGGACGCCGACCACGGGGTCATGCGCACCTTCGTCCGGACGAAACGCGGATGGCAGGCCGCCGCTGCCGCTGTCCCGGTCACCATCGGTCGTTCGGGTTCAGCCTGGGGCGCGGGCCTGCATCCCGATCGGCCGGGTCCGGTCAAGCGCGAGGGCGACGGCCGCAGTCCCGCCGGCGTGTTCCGGATCGGCGAGGCGTTCGGCTACGCCGACTCGGCGCGCACGGCGCTGCCCTACGCGCCCATGCACGCATCGCATTACTGCATGGATGTGACCGCGTCCCCGCTTTACAACCGCATCGTCGATGCCCGCGAGGTCGGTGAAGCGGCGATCGCAGGCTCCACCGAGCCGATGCGGCGCGACCTTCATGTCGACGGCGATCAGCTCTACAAGCACGGCTTCGTCATCGAGCACAACGCGGACGCACGGGCCGGGGCGGGCAGCTGCATCTTCGCGCACCTCTGGAGGACCGCCGGAGCGCCGACGGTCGGATGCACGGCGATGGCCGAGCCCGCGATGCTCGACCTGCTGGCCTGGCTGCGACCCGAGGAGCACCCGATCTTCGTGCTGCTGCCGGAGCGCGAGTACACCCGCCTTCAAGCGGAATGGCAATTGCCCGATTCTGCTGCCCGATCGCGATGATGTCCCAATAGATCCTTGTGGTCCGCGAGAACCCGACCCGCCCGACCTGGGTGTCGCGCTCGAAGCGATGCACAGCGCGCCGCATTGGTGCACCTCGAGCCGGTTGACGATGGCGTGTTCCAGGTCGACAGGGGCAGCATGGAAGCCGTGAAGGACCACACGCGTGATGTCGGGCGGAAGGCCGAGCTCCACAGTGTCTGGCAGGATGTCTGCTACGCGCTGCGGCTGCTGCGTCGCAGTCCTGGCTTCACGGTTGCCGCCGTAGTTACTCTTCCGTGCATCGTACGGTGACCATATCAATTGCGGTCAGTAACGCACTGATGGAGGGAATCATGTCAATCAGCGAAGTCTTGGGAGCGCTCGCTTGCGCGTCTCTGTTCGCAGGCGGTTGCAGCGGGAGCCCGGAGGCGAACCGGTCGCCGGCAGCCGAGGCAGAAACGGAAAGCGCTCAGGCCGCCGCGCCCGCCGGCGTCGGCCTGCTGGTGCCCGTGGCGTCCAACGACGCCGAGGAAGGCCGCGCCAAGAACCGCCGGGTGGAGCTTGTGAAGCAGTAAACGCCACAGACTGCCGGTCCTCTCACTCTTTCTGGCGCGGCGGGTTGATCATGATGTGGGCGCCGGCGGTGCCCGCGTCCATCAGCCAGGGTGCGTACGCGTTGGGTGTGGTGGCCAGACCCGTCGACTCGGCTGTGGCAAACGGGACGTAGATCACCCAGCGCAGGTACGAATCGGTGACCTCACCGCTGGCCGCGTCGTAGCCTTTGCCGGTCAGCGCGTACAACGTGCGTGGCTCCCGGGGCATCGGCAAGGTGCCGGCCTCCACTTCCTTCCAGCGGGTTGGCCCGAGCAGTTCTCTCTCCACGCCCTCCGCGCGCAGCTCACGGCCGCGCGCCATGAACGGCTCCAGGTCTTTGTGATAACACGCGACACTGAACTCGTCACTCTCGGGGTCGTCGGCCAGGCAGACGAGATCGTTGGACCCTTCGCGCAGCGTGACCACCGCCCCTCTGTCGTCGTAGCCGAGCACCGCGGCATCGCCGCGGCGGTCCTCGGGGGCCGCGAGCACGGCCGCCGCCATCTGCCGCTCCGCCGAGCGCGCCTCCTGCGCGGCCACGTTCCGCACCGTTGCGCCGGAAGCCACGAGTACCAGCATCGCCACCGTCATCGTTTTCATGTCGTCCCTCTCATCCGCATCCGTGCGATCTTGCGCCCGTTCCCGCACGAACTGGCCGTGCGGCCAATTCGGCATGCGTGTTGCGCCTCTTGGAACATCGTCTCGCGTGCGTTCGCGTGTCCGCCGGGCACGACCACCAAGACCGTCACGATGGCCACGGTCACGCCAAGCACCTTGTAGATGCTGCCGATCAGGCGAAGCGTGTGGTACCTCGTCTCCATGATCCACCTCCCAAGAGATGCCGTGAGCAGGAGTCTAGCGGATTCCTAGTCTGGGAGCGCGTCTGTTGGGGCCGTGTCCGACCGTCGCAACCACTCGCAGGGGCGACCACGGAGTTGGACATGCGCGGGTCGATCGCGCCGCCGTGCGGGCGGAAGCGAACGTGCGGAATTCGTTGATCATGTGCGCCTGTCGCCTTTGATGCTGTGCTCGAAGAGTTCCACGAGAATGGAACGCCGGACCTCTCCCCGGTGCGAATCGCCGAGACGTTCTCCATGCTGGCGCCATTTCGCATTCGACCTGCGCATAGAGCCACCGAGTTGGGTGGTCGCCTGACTCATGATGCGGGTATTGGTTGCCGAAGAATCCAAACTAGCCTACAGTAGATTCATGAAGACCACAGTTGATATTCCTGATGGCGAGTTGGAGGATGCCATGCGGTTCACTCGGGCCCGGACCAAGCGTGAGGCGATCGTGACTGCCATTACGGAGTTCAACCGTCGTCGACGCATGGCCGAACTGGCGAAGTTGGCGGGAACGTGTCCCGACCTGATGACTGTCGACGCACTGCAGCAGATGCGTCGCCGAGCTTAGCGATGGTTCTGGTTGACACTTCCTCCTGGATTCACTTCCTGCGTCCCGATGGCGACGCCATTGTTCGCGGAAGGGTCGAGGCCGCGCTCCATGCCGGCTCTGCCCGCTGGTGCTCGCTCGTCCGACTGGAGCTCTGGAACGGCGCGGGCGGTGACCGCGAGAAGAGGATTCTGCGGGATTTCGAACGGCACGTCCCGGAACTCGGCATCACTCCAGAGGTCTGGAACGATGCGTACGAGTTAGCCCGGCGCTGCCGAACGGCCGGCGTGACCGTGCCGGCCACCGATCTGCTTATCGACGCCTGCGCACGGTGTCACGGCGCGGCGCTCGAACATGCCGACGGCGACTTCGACCAGATTGCGAAGGTCGCGCCGCCGGACGCTGCGCGGGAGAACGCCAAGAGCGATCAGGTTGAGGACGAGACGTAACGACGCCTCATATCGATCAACTCGAGGCATGTCGCGTACCGCGATGCTACTCGGAGGACTTGGTTGGAGCCGCCTCTTTGCCGCGAGCGATGGCACCGGGCAAGACGTCAAAGCCCTGCTCGCGAAAGTGTGGATCGAAGGCAAACGCGGTGCGCACCACGCGGTTCCTCATGACGTGGAAACTGCTGCAATCTACGAGGCTCAGCCTTCGACGATCGGTCGCGAGCAGCGCAGTCTGCGCGTGCATATGATCGGCTTCGGTAATCCAATGCACGTCGAGGGCGGGGAGGATGTCCCCACACAGCACTCGGACTGCCTCCCTGCCGAGCCGATGCTGCACAAGGGCAGTCGTCTCGACGACGACATAGTTGGTTACGAGCAGGGTATCGTCTGTCTCGAGTAACCTGCCCCACGTGGCCTTAGCGACAGGATGATTCTGGTCATCGCGGTCAAGTACGGCGTACAACGCGGACGTATCGACCAGGATCATCGCGACTGGAAGGCTTCCACGAGCGTCTCGTCGTGGTGGCTCGACGTGTCATGCACGCCAGACGCAAACCGGCCAGCAGCGCGAATCGCGCGATGACGAAGCTCCCGCCCGCTTGGCGGCTCCGTGCGAGTGAACGCATCGATAGCCTGACGTACAAGCTCGGCAAGGGAGGTGTTCTCGCGCTTCGATCGCCGACGCAGCGCCTCTGCTTGCTTGTCGGTCAACTGAACCTGTGTTCGAACCATACATCATGATTACAAAGATGATGACATGATGCAAGTTCATGGGCCCGCTGCCCGCAATCGCTGCCCGCGGCCTTGACGCGCTCTGCGTCACGCAGCGCCCACCATCCAGTTGCGGAAATCGTCCCTAACACCCAGCCAGCCTTCGCTCGCCTTCGGCGAGCTTCGGCTAGGCCGGCGGAGCCGGCCAAGTCGAAGCGAGTAACGGAAAGGCGGAGGCGGACAACCCCATAGAGCGCCTCTTCAACGAATTGAGCCCGAGGCTCCAACGGCTAGACCGTACCGCGAAGGTTCTGGTGAGGAGGCCGAGTGTCGACTCCGACTCCGGTCCGCAGCCGCTCGATCGCGTATCGCATCAGCTCCTCGACGCCACCCGGCTCGCGCAGCTGGCCATCGATGCCCAGCATGGCTACGCCATGCACGACCGCCCAGACGAACCTGGCCATCGTCACGGTGTCGTCGCCCCGCACGGCCGCGTCACGCTGCAGCGCGGCGAGGGCATCCACGAGCGCCTGAAAGGCGCCCGCGGCCTCGGCGTCCAGTTCGGGCTCGGACGCCTTCCGGTCGACGAAGCCGCCGAACATCACGCGATAGTGCGACGGGTTGGCGACCGCGAAGCGCACGTAGGCAACCCCCATCGCCTCGAACGCCGCGCGTTCGCGGCCACCTTCCTCCCAGGCTGTGACAAGTTGCTGGCGCAGCGTGAGGAACCCTTCGGCGGCGACGGCAGCGAGCAGCGCCCGCTTGTCGGCGAAGTGTCGGTACAGCGCGGTACGCGAGACGCCTAGCCGGGCCCCGATTTCGCGCAGGGTCAGACCGTCGACGCCTTCCGCGCGGATGGTGGCGAGCGCCTCGTCGAGGAGGGCGCGGCGGAGGTTGCCGTGATGGTAGGGACGGTCCGGCTTGCTGGCCGCCCGTGTCAATCGCGCCATACGACCTCATCTTACTGGCAGATGTTGACATCGTCAACATTGTGAGATATCTCTATGTTGACGCTGACAACATCAGAGGAGCCTTTCATGGATTCGACACCACGCGCCTCCCGGTCTACTGCGGGGCTTCGAGCCGCCGCCCTGCTCGATCGCCTGTGGCGTGCCAGCCCGCCGCTGACGGCGGTGGGAGCGCTGATGCTCGTCGTGGCCGGCGCTTCACTGGTGGGCATGCTCGTCGATCCGCGAATCATCACCGGGGCGCCCGCCTGGCTCAAGCCTTTCAAGTTCGCGGTCTCCACTGCCATCTACAGCCTGACGCTCGCGTGGATCTACGGATCGTTGTCGGACTGGCCGCGCGTCCGCCGCGTCGTGGGCTGGATGACCGCGATCGTGTTCGTGCTCGAGGTCGCCATCATCGACACACAGGCCTGGCGCGGGACGACGAGCCATTTCAACGTGTCGACGCCGCTCGATGCGGCGCTGTTTTTCATCATGGGCGGCGCGATCCTCCTGCAGACGCTGGTGAGCGTGGCGGTCGCCGTCGCGCTGTGGCGGCAGCGATTCACTGACAGGGCGCTCGGATGGGCCCTGCGTCTCGGCATGACGCTCACCATCGCCGGCGCGCTGACCGGCCCGCTCATGACTCGTCCAACGGCCGCGCAGCTTGCGGACGCCCGTGCCGGAAGCCGCATGACGATTTCGGGCGCGCACTCGGTCGGCGGCGTGGACGGCGGTCCCGGCATGCCGGTGACGGCGTGGAGCCGGGAGCATGGCGATCTGCGTGTTCCACACTTCATCGGTCTGCACGCGATCCAGATGCTCGCGCTCATCGCGCTCGGCCTACGGCGGTGGCGTCGGCCTGCGGCCGTTCGCGTCAGGGCACTGCTGGCTGCAGCGGCAAGCTATGCGTCGCTGTTTCTGCTGTTGCTCTGGGAGGCGCTGCGAGGACAGAGCCTCCTGGCGCCCGATGCGACGACGCTCGCATCGATCGTGATCTGGGGCGTGGTCACCATGCTCGTCCTCGTCTGGATCACCGTTCGCTCGCGCCGGGTCTCGCGCGACGGTTCGGATTGGATCGCCGTATGACCGCCGCGCTTCCTTTGGGGATGACACATGAGTATCGTACTGACCTTTGCGATATCAACAGCTCGGCAACCCGCTCGGACTCGAGCTCGCAGCTCAGGCGAGGAATGCGCGTATCTCACTACGCTTGAAACAGCTCAATCGGGTTCCCCGACGGGTCATCCAGCAAAATCTGCGAGCCTCCAGTCCCTCGCACGATGTCATTGCGGAAGTGGAGGCCGGCTGCGCGCAGGCGCGCGACCTCGGCGGCCAGGTCGCCGATCGCAATCTGGATGCGGTTCCATCCGCCGGGCTCGGGCATGCGCCCGTCGGGCATCGCCCGCGCCCCGCCCCCCGGGCCCGTCACGCCACTCAACGCGAGCCGCAACGGCCCTCGCGCCACCAAGGCGAAGCCGGGACTCGCATCGCGGGTGACCGTGAATCCAAGGTGTTTCGTATAAAACTCCAGACTGGCCGGCACGTCGTTGACGATGTAGCGAACGATCACGGTGGTTTCTGGCTGCCTCTGTGGTAAACACACGTCGGCGGTACTGTTCACGAGCGTGACTCCTTGTTGGGGACGTGGGCGTCCGCCCTTCAGGATCCATTCTGCAGAGACAGTAAGCAACCTTCTTGGAAAAAATTGAACTCTCAGCGGATCGCGATGTGATTGCGCAACAGGTTGAGTGTGTCCTGGACGTCCCGCAGATATTCCGTCGGGCTCAGACCTGAGAGCGTGCGGAACTCATTCGCCAGATGTGATTGATCGAAATACCCGCAGGCAAGGGCCATCTGGGCCCAGTCGATATGTCCTGTCCGTTGAGCCAGCGCATGGACGCGCTGGAAGCGGAGAACGCGGCAAAACAGCTTCGGCGTGAGACCCACTTCGGCGGTGAAGACAGTAATGAACCTCCGATGGCTGAGACCTGCCTGCCGTGCGGCCTCTCGAACGGACGCACCCAAGCCGCTCGGTCCGAAGCGCTCGAGCGCGAATGGAACGACGGGATGCCGCCGGACGGTCGACCGGAGTCGCCCGACAAGCACCGCTTCCAGGAGCTGGAAGCGCTCCCGATGTGTCGCGGCTGCGCACAGGCGCTCGCGCAGCTCACGAGCGGCGGCTTCGCCCCAGAGCGCCGCCAGATCGACATGCATATCCGTCAAGTCACCAGACGGCACTCCCAGGACCACAAAGGCACCGCCCGGCCTGAAGTGCACGCCCATCATCGCCGCGTGCTGCATCGCATCGACGATAAACACTCCGGAATATGTTCCGGAAACGGCCACGCCGGAAAACATCCTGGCGCGTGTGGAATCAGTCGCGCCATCAATCCGCACACGGTCCTCGCGCAGATTGACCACGAGCTCGATCGTCCCGCTCGGGAGGATTCGGTCTTTGCGTGGCAACTGACCGTCGACGGCCAGCCAGATCCGCTCCACGAACTCGCTCAGTGGCGGTCGTGGGGTGTAGGAGAGGTACAGCACGACAGTCGTTCCTCGTCTCTGTCCCGTGTGCTCCAGAGATCCAGCACGCGCGCAAGCTCAGAGCGCGCCCGACCGGTTGCACCCCCAACAGTCTGGACAACTCTCGACCCTGGCTCGTCAGCGAAGGAGCTCAGAGAGTGGGCATCACAGGACGTGGCTCAGACTCCACCGCGGGTTCGAGCCGACTCGCGACCGCGCCTCGCAGCCGCTCGACGTCGCGCACCGGCGGCTCGCCGAAGAGCCTCTTGTACTCCCGGCTGAAGTGCGACGGATCGTCGTAGCCCACCCGGTATCCAACGGTCGCGGCGTCGGAATCACCACCACCCAGGAGGAGCCGCCGGGCCTCCTGCAGCCGGAGCTGTTTCTGGAACTGCAACGGGCTCATCCCGGTGACCTTCTTGAAGTGGTGGTGGAGGCCCGAAATGCTCGTCCCGAGCTTCCGGGCGAGGCCGGCGATGCGGAGAGGCTTGTCGTAGTCCTTGCGAAGCAGCTCGATCGCCTTTGCGATTCGGTCCGCACGGCCGCCGATGACGGCGATCTGGCGAAGCTGCCCGGCCTGCTCTCCGAGCGATAGCCGGTACACGATCTCTCGGACGGCGAGTGGCGCGAGCACTCCGTAGTCGCTCGGCGTGTCGACGAGCCGGACCACGGCATCGAGCAGGCTCGTGCCGAGCCGGCTGACGGACAAGGCCCTGACGGTGCCACTTGCCGGCGAGGTGACGAGGCCGGCCTCGATCAGGACCGCCGTGATCACGGCGGGGTCAAGCACGACGCGCACGCCGAGGTACGGTCGCTCCCTCGACGCTTCGACGATGTGGCCCGCCAGAGGCAACCCGGCTGAGATGAGCAGGTAGTGGGAAGCGTCGTAGCGGTAACGTTCTTTGCCGAGGAGCACCTCTTTGCTTCCCTGGGCGATGACGCAGAAGGACGGCTCAGTGACGCGGTAGATGGGCCTGGTCGGCACCGAGGCGCGAGAGAGGAAGAGGCCTGGAGCCGCCTCGATGGTCCCGTCCTCCTCAAGATGACGCGCGATCCGCTCGGCGAGCTCGTCCCTGCTCGCTTGCGCCCGCTCGAGTTCGCGTTCTTCCGCTCGAGACTTCGATAGCACGGTGGCCCCCCGTTTTTCGCCCTCGCCCGATCGACGATTCGAGCCTGCAGAATCGTACAACGAATTCGCACGATCCTCATACCGCCCGCCGGCCTCGCCAGAGCAGACTGCTGGAGGTGCGTTCAAGCAGCCAACAGAAGGAAGATTCCCGATGAACGCAACCCAAGGGGCCCGGCTTCCAGAATCCTGTGGCTTTTGAGCGGACATCGGCTGGAGAACACGACATGAAACGTCCCGGCAGCCTCGACATGACTCGGCGTGAGTTGTTGAAGGTCGGCGCCGCGTCCGTGGCGGCGACCGCAGTCCCGCTATTTGCCAAGGACCAGGCGCCTGCGACAGAGGCGCCCGTCCTCTCGACGGTGTCCTTTGACGTGAACGGCAAGGCCTGCGAGCTCGAGCTCGATACGCGGACCACGCTGCTCGATGCGCTGCGTGAGCACCTGCATCTCACGGGAACCAAGAAAGGCTGCGATCACGGCCAGTGCGGCGCGTGCACGGTGATCGCCGGCGGGCGTCGGATCAATGCCTGCCTGACGCTCGCGGTGATGCACGAAGGCGACCGCATCACCACGATCGAAGGCCTGGGCACGCCTGCGAACCTGCACCCGATGCAGGCCGCCTTCGTGAAGCATGACGGGTACCAGTGCGGCTATTGCACGCCCGGGCAGATCTGTTCCGCGGTGGCGATGCTCGACGAGATCAAGGCCGGCATCACGAGCCACGTCAAGGCCGACCTCATCGCGCAGCCGCAAGCGACCGCCGCCGAGTTCCGCGAGCGCATGAGCGGCAACATCTGCCGCTGCGGCGCCTATTCCAACATCGTCGACGCCATCACCGAGGTCGCCGGGAGGGGAACATGAAACCGTTCACCTACGAGCGTGCGCAATCGCCCGCGCAGGCGGCGGCCGCCGCCGCCCGCAGCCGGGACACGAAGTTCATCGCGGGCGGCACGAACTTGCTCGACCTGATGAAGCTGGACGTCGAAACGCCCACGCATCTGATCGACGTGAACGGCCTGGCGCTCGACAAGATCGAACCGACGGCCGAGGGCGGGCTGCGCGCCGGCGCGCTGGTCCGCACACGGATCTCGCGGCAGATCCGCGTGTACGGCGCGATTATGGCCTGCTCTCGCGCGCGCTGCTCGCCGGCGCCTCGGGTCAGTTGCGCAACAAGGCGACCACCGCCGGTAACCTGCTTCAGCGCACACGCTGCCCCTATTTCTACGATACGAACCAGCCCTGCAACAAACGCCAGCCGGGCAGCGGCTGCGCCGCGATCGGCGGCGTCAGCCGACAGCATGCGGTCGTCGGTGTGAGCGAGGCGTGCATCGCCACACACCCCAGCGACATGGCGGTGGCTATGCGTGCGCTCGATGCGACGGTGGAGACGGTGCGGCCGAACGGCTCGACGCGACGCATTCCGATTGCCGAGTTCCACCGCCTGCCAGGCGACACGCCCCATGTCGAGACCACGCTGGAAGCTGGCGAGCTGATCACCGCGGTCACGCTGCCCAAGCCGATTGGCGGCACGCAGATCTATCACAAGGTGCGCGATCGCGCCTCCTATGCCTTTGCGCTCGTCTCGGTGGGCGTCGTCGTGCAGCGCGACGGCACGGGACGCGTGGCACTGGGAGGCGTCGCGCACAAGCCGTGGCGCGTCGAAGCGGCCGAGGCCGACATGCCGCGCGGTGCCAAGGCGGTCGTGACACGGTTGCTCGCCGGCGCCAGGCCGACGCGCGAAAACACCTTCAAGCTGACGCTGGTCGAGCGCACGCTCGGCGCGGTGCTGGCGCAGGCGAAGGGAGCACCGCGATGAAGTTCGACAGGCCCGCCACCGCCAATCCGATCGATCAGTTGAAGGTGGTCGGCAAACCCACCGATCGGATCGACGGACCGTTGAAGACGACGGGTTCCGCGCCGTATGCCTATGAGCGGCACGATGTCGTGCGCAATGCGGCGTATGGGCACGTCATCGGTTCGGCGATCGCCAAGGGACGGATCGCGTCGATCGATGTGAGCGATGCCAGGTCCGCGCCCGGGGTGCTCGCGATCGTCACGGCGAAGACGGCCGGCTCGCTCGAAAAGGCCGACCGGAACACCGCCCGGCTGCTCGGCGGTCCGGAGATTCAGCACTATCACCAGGCGATCGCGCTGGTGGTCGCGGAGACGTTGGAGCAGGCACGCGCCGCCGCGCAACTGGTCCGCATCAAGTATGTCCGCGCCGAGGGCGCGTTCGACCTAGCCGCAGCCAAGGACACTGCGATCACGCCCGAACGCATCGTCGGGGGCGCGCCGGACACGGCCGTGGGCGACTTTGCCGGTGCGTTTGCCGCGGCGCCGGTCCAGCTCGATGTGACGTACACCACGCCCGATCAGGCCCACGCGATGATGGAGCCGCAGGCGTCGATCGCAGCGTGGAAGGGCGACACGCTGACGCTGTGGACGTCGCACCAGATGATCGACTGGGGCGCGACCGACCTGGCGACGACGCTCGGGCTGCCAAAGGAGAATGTCCGCATCATCTCCCCCTACATCGGCGGCGGCTTCGGCGGCAAGCTCTTCGTACGGGCTGATGCGCTGCTGGCCGCGCTTGGCGCACGTGCCGCGCGACGGCCCGTGAAGGTGGCGCTGCCGCGGCCCCTGATGTTCAACAACACGCCCCATCGGCCCGCGACGATTCAACGGCTCCGGCTGGGCGCGACCCGGGATGGCAAGATCACCGCGATCGGCCATGAGAGCTGGTCCGGCGACCTGGCTGGCGGCAAACCGGAGTCCGCCGCCAGATCGACACGCAGGGTCTATGCCGGCGCCAACCGCATGACGGCGGTGCGGCTTGCCGTGCTCGACCTCCCCGAAGGCAATGCGATGCGTGCGCCGGGCGAGGCACCGGGATCGATGGCGCTTGAGGTCGCCATGGACGAGATGTCGGAAAAGCTCCACCTCGATCCCATCGAGTTTCGCATCCTCAACGACACACAGGTCGATCCCGAGCGTCCGCAGCGCCCGTTCTCGCAGCGTCGTCTCGTCGAGTGTCTGCGCACCGGCGCGGAACGCTTCGGCTGGAGCAAGCGCAATCCACAGCCTGGCAGAACGCGCGACGGGCAATGGTTGATCGGCATGGGCGTTGCCACTGCCTTCCGCGACAGTCCGGTGACGACGTCGGCGGCGCGCGTGCGCCTCGACAGTCGCGGCATCGTCACCGTCGAAACCGACATGACCGACATCGGCACTGGCAGCTACACGATCATCGCGCAGACGGCGGCCGAGATGATGGGCGTACCATTGCGCGACGTGGTCGTGCGCCTGGGTGACTCCGCCTTCCCGGTGTCGGCGGGCTCGGGCGGCCAATGGGGCGCGAACAGTTCGACCTCCGGCGTGTATGCCGCCTGCGTCAAGCTGCGCGAAGCGGTGGTACAAGGACTCGGCTTCAACCCCGCCGATGCGGTGTTCGAGGACGGCCGTGTCCGTGAGGGCGATCGCAGCGTGTCGCTCGCCGAGGCCGCAGGCGGACGCGGCATCGTCGCCGAGGATGCGATCGAGTTCGGCGACCTCGCGGAGACGTATCATCAATCGAGCTTCGGCGCGCACTTCGTGGAAGTCGGCGTCGACGCCGCCACCGCCGAGGTCCGCGTGCGACGCATGCTCGCCGTGTGTGCCGCGGGCCGCATCCTCAACCCGAAGTCGGCGCGTAGCCAGATCATCGGCGCGATGACCATGGGCGCCGGCGCGGCGCTGATGGAGGAGCTCGCGGTCGACACGCGCGTTGGCTTCTTCGTCAACCATGATCTCGCCGGTTACGAAGTACCCGTGCATGCCGACATTCCGCACCAGGAGGTGATCTTCCTCGATGAGACCGATCCGATCTCGTCGCCAATGAAGGCCAGGGGCGTGGGTGAGCTCGGCATCTGCGGCGTCGGCGCGGCCATCGCCAACGCGATCTACAACGCCACCGGCGTGCGCGTGCGCGACTATCCGATCACGCTTGACAAGCTTCTCGACCGGCTGCCGGAAGCAGGATAATTGCGCGAAGGAGAGGGAGGGCGCCCGCTGTTGTTCCTCGCCGGTGCAGCCCTCTCGCGCGTCACTGGAGCTTGGTGGCCCCAATCGTCGCCAGGTCGAACCTCGTGCATTGGCTGCGGCGCGTCGAGCGTCTACGACAGAGGCGCAATGATCATGCAGCGGTAATCCGCCAGGGTCGAAAATCATCCTCAGGGGTCGATTTTCATGAGCGTTCGCGGGCTGCAGGCCCCTGTCGACAGTTGCGAAAATCGTCCCTGACACCCAGGCATTTGTCCGAAATGTCGGGCATGCCAGCTCGCGGGCGAGGTCCATCCCCGGACCTCAAGCATGAGATTCTCCGCTGTGTGTCAGCGCGTGCTGGCGTCTGGACGTATGACGGCAGGGCGTAAAAGGGTAGGTCACGGCCTATGCAGGAGCAAGGGCGGTGGACCACACTGTAGGGCCGCGCACCACACTCGCCTTATTGCCGCGATATACTGCGGGCCGTGCGAAGCTGGCGACTCGTCCACCTGCTTGCGGTTGTAGCCTTGTCAGCCGTTCCCTGCCTGGGCGGCATCGGCCTGGACAACGCCACGGAACAGCGGACGGACGGCAGTGGCCGACCGTACGTCTCGCTGTATTCGCCGGTAACGAACTGCGCACACGGGATCCGAGCGAAAGACAGCGACACACTCGGCCTCGTTCCCGGCCATCGGACCGCCCGCCCTTGGACTCACCCTCCAGTCGTCCTGCCAGGCCAGCGTGTCCCGCCGCTGTCAGGGCCGCTCAAAGATGCGCTTCGCCGCTTACCTTTAGCCTCTCGACCACCCCCTCTCGCCTGACACGCTTGCGGATCGCGTTACCGACACCAGCGGCTCTGCCGTGATGGTCGTCGTGGGCGTGTTTAATCACGTTTTCCAGGCGGGAGGCACGTGTGGACACAGGGGAACTCATCACGTTTGGCGTTCTGGCGGTTATTGTTGTTATTGTCGCGATCGTTGGGCGACGCGTGCAGGTGGTGCAGCCTCCACAAAGCGCAACACAAGAGGACACGACAGAGGATCGACCATCTCACAAGCAGCAGCGAGCGCCCGCAGGGCAGCCGCCGCCTGAAATGACGACTCGTCCCAATGCAGCCGCACGCTCAGAGCGCCGGCGGAAACGCGGGTAACACGATCGTCCAAAGACCGGCGCTGGGCACTTGGAGCAACCTCGTGGCACCCAGCAACGAGCCCACTGCGAACCGGTACCCGGTGGCAATTGATGCCCTCGACGCTCCGTCAGCTGCTGAGGCCAATGGCGGTCCTGTCGTCGTTTTTCTCACATGCACGATTACGAGCTGATCCTCACGTTGACCGGCGGGCTTGGTGCGGCGTTGGTGTTGGGCTACATCACCCAGCGCGTCGGTCTGTCTCCCATCGTTGGCTATTTGCTCGCGGGTACCCTTGTCGGCCCGCACACGCCCGGCTTCGTCGCCGATGCCTCGTTAGCGGAGCAACTGGCAGAAATCGGCGTGATTCTGCTCATGTTCGGTGTGGGGCTTCAGTTTCACCTCGACGAGCTGCTCGCGGTCCGGCGTGTTGCCATACCTGGCGCTGTTGCGCAGAGCGCGGTGGCGACAGCGTTGGGCGCTCTCCTCGCGGTCACTGTTGGTTGGGACTGGTCAGCAGGGCTGATCTTCGGCATGGCGCTGGCTGTCGCCAGCACTGTCGTCCTGGTACGCGTGCTCGCGGACAATAACGACCTGCATACGGAGGCCGGCCACATCGCCGTTGGGTGGTTGGTGGTCGAAGATCTCTTCACCATTCTCGCGTTGGTGCTGCTCCCAGCACTGTTCGGCACAACCGATGCGGAGACGCCGCTCTGGGCCGCTTTGGGGTTGACCGCCGTTAAAGTCTTCGCGCTTGTGGCGTTCACGGCAGTCGTCGGCACTCGTATGATTCCGCGGGTGCTCGACTACGTCGAAGGAACGAAGTCACGAGAATTGTTCACGTTGACCGTGCTGGTTGTCGCGCTGGGGATTGCCACCGGCTCCGCGTTGATCTTCGGCGTCTCCATGGCGCTTGGCGCATTTCTCGCGGGTATGATCGTCGGTCGATCTGAGTACAGCTTGCGCGCTGCCTCGGAAGCACTGCCCATGCGAGATGCATTCGCCGTACTGTTCTTCGTCTCTGTTGGGATGCTGCTCGATCCGAGCTCTCTGTGGGAAGCACCGGGCCTCGTCATCGGCGCGTTGATGGTCGTGCTGCTCGGAAAACCGCTCGTCGCGTTGCTGATTGTGTGGGCGATGGGGTACCCGGTGAGAGCGGCCCTCACGGTCGCCATCGCGCTGTCGCAGATCGGCGAGTTTTCGTTCATTCTCGCGACGCTCGGCAGAGAACTTGGTGTGCTGACGTCAGCCGCGGCGAATGTACTCGTCGCGACGTCGATCGTGTCAATTGTGCTCAACCCCTTGCTGTACCGGGCGATTGGACCCGCAGAGCGATGGATCGCCGCCCGGCCACGGATCCGAAAGTTGATGGATCGCGCACCAGCAACAGCGATCGACGCGAAATCTCCAGGGACACGTCGTCCACCCGATCCGAGTCATCGCGCGGTGGTGATCGGGTACGGCCCAACGGGTCGCACGGTGGTCGACCTGCTGCGTGACAACCGCATCGAGCCGACGGTCATCGAACTCAACATCGACACTGTGCGGGCGCTTCGCGACCGTGGGATCGACGCCGTATACGGCGATGCGACTCGTCCTGAGACGCTCGTTGCGGCAGGCGTTCCCGCGTCAAGCAACCTCATTCTTGGTTCTGCCAGGATGGCCAACAGCACCGAGGTGATCCGCGCCGCGCGCGGGCTGAACCCAGAGGTGCGCGTCCTGGCGCGCGCATCGTATCTGCGAGACGTCGGAGCTCTGAAGGCAGCCGGCGCCGACACCGTGTACTCAGGTGAAGGGGAAGTCGCCCTTGCGTTCATTGAGAACATTCTTGAGACGCTCGGCGCAACGCCAGAGCAAATCGATCGAGAACGTGCACGCGCGCATCGCGAACTGTCCTCTGAGTCGTGAGTCTGTCGCCGCCTATCATCTCGCGTGGATGCGTCGTTGCGGAGCATCCACGCTAGGCGCAGGACCGGAAATGCCTGCGCGATCGCTTCGGCTGACTGACCGGACACAAAGAGGACACGATCGAGTCGAGGGATACGCGGCTCCCCGTAACCATGTACACGCCGTCACCCTGTTCGATATAGGCACCGCTCATCGTTTCTCGCGTGTTGAGCCAGGCGCTCTGGCACCTTCCGCGGCGAAAGGAGATCCTCGAGGCCGATGCGCCGGAACAGCTCTGCACGGACTCTATCAGCGACGCCGTTGACGATCTCCGCGCCGTCCTGAGAGGGATCGATATGCGTGCGGAACGGGCGCTTGCCGAACGGCGTGTCGACGACCCTCACGATGGCTTCCGCGACAGCGCGGACGTCCGCGTCCGCGGGTTCCAGCGCGGCCAGGCCTTCCAACGCCCGCTCAGGTACGCCTGCGTAGGGCCCATCGATGTATTCGGCCGCGCGTGCCGAATCGGCCGGAGCCCCTGCGTGGACGAAGTGGTTGGTACCCTTGGTGAAGGCTCCGGGGACGATGATTGAGGTCTCGATCCCCCAGCGCGTCAGCTCACTCGCGTAGCTGACCGCGAGCGAATCCATGGCTGCCTTGGCGGCGAAATACGGTGACAGAAACGGTGGCGTTCCGCCCCGTGTGCTACTCGACGACACCCATACGACGAGCCCCTCGCCCCGCTTGCGCATCTGCGGCAGCACCGCCCGGTTGATCCGTTGGGTGCTGAGGACGTTGATGTCGTAGAGCTCTGCGAACTGCTCGGGCGTGAACGCCTCCGCAGGACCGAAGGACATGTGGCCGGCGTTGTGGATCACCACGTCGATGCACCCGCTCTCGGCCACGATTGTCGCAATCCCGCGTTCCACGGACTCCGTCGACGCGACATCGAGCTCCCGGGTTCTGAGATCGACGCCCTGCTCGGAGGCGTAGCGTGCGGCCTCGGCCACTTGCGGTGCGTTGCGGCCAGTCGTGGCTCGCATGGTGGCATAGACAGTGTGGCCCGCATGGGCAAGTGCACGAGCGGTCAGCGCGCCGAACCCGCTCGACGCGCCGGTGATGACGATGACTTTGTTCATGATCTCCTCTTCAGCCGGGCCCGTTCGAATCAAGCGAAGCCCCCGTTCGCGCGCAGCACCTGCGCGTTCACCCACGCCCCGTCCGGACCGGCAAGGAACGAGACCACGCCGGCGATGTCGTCCGGTTCACCGATGCGCTCGAGCGGCGGAAGCTTGCGCAGTTGTTCGATCTGTGCCTCGCTCTTGTCTGACAGGAACAGCTCCGTTGCGACCGGTCCGGGCGCAACGGCGTTGACTGTGATGTTGCGGCCGCGTAGCTCGTTGGCGAGCACGTGCACCAGCCCTTCGACGCCGGCCTTTGAGGCGATGTACGGGCCATACGTGGGGAACGCCTTCGCAATGACGCTGGTGGAGAATGCGATGATGCGTCCGCCGGCGCGTACGTGCTGCGCCGCCTGCGCGAGCATCAGGAAGGTGCCGCGCAGATTGGTGGCGATCACCTTGTCAAAGGCATCCGTATCGCCCCCGGCGATCGGGCGCAGGGGCATGATGCCCGCGCAGTTCACGACGACGTCCACCGATCCGAACCCGTCGACCGTTGTCTTGAAGAGGCGCTCGACATCCGGCGCGCTCGCCACATCGGCCTGGACGGCCGTTGCGCGTGCGCCGGTCGCGACGATCTCGGCGATGCTCTCTTCGGCCTTGCTCGCGCTGCCGGCGTAGCTGACGACAACGGCAAAGCCGTCTCGAGCGAGCCGACGTGCGACCGCGCGGCCGATTCCTCCCGATGCTCCCGTGACGATTGCAGTGCCCGACATGATGATTTCTCCTTCTGTGGCAGCTCAGGTTCTTCCTGCCCGGCGGCCGCTCACAGCCAAAGAATGCGCTGGCCAGTCGCATACGTCAAATGCATACTGTTGATGTCGAATATGCGCATCACACAACTGAGACAGGCACTGACCTGGAGGGATGCTTACGCGGTCAGCGATACATCGGCGACTGTGATGGTTAATGCTGTCGATCTCTCCACCGATCACCACCTGAAGGTCTGGGACGCCGTAATGTTGTCGGTGGCGGCGGAATCTGATTGTCGTCTGCTGCTCTCGGAGGACCTCCAAGACGGATTCACCTGGCGTGGGGTGAGCGTCACTAATCCGTTTGGCTCCAAACGACACGCGCTGTTGAATGCGCTACTCGGCGGGGCCGCGCGGGAGCCACCAGACACCGAGCCGATGTGACTACCTGACACGGCAGGCTCAGTGTTCGGCGAACACGAATGAAGGTGAAGGAATGGGGACAGGCCTCCGGACCTTTGTGGTGAACGACGATGGAACGTTCGAACGCTGGCCCTACACCCGATTCGATCGAGTCGTTCATGGGGAGCCAGTGCCGGCCTTCGCCGCCAAGCGCATTCGGTATGCGCTAATCTTTGTCGAGACCGCGCAGCGTCGAGCCATAGCGGTCACTCACGTTGAGTGGGGCATACTCGATATTGGCCCTGATGGAACGCATGATCTCAACGCGAGCCTGGTTGCTGCCGCGCGAGCGTTCGACAGTCACACCCCACTGCGGGGGGCGACACACCGGACACTTGACGCGCGAGCCCATTTCTCTCGACGACGAATTGCTCACGAGAGACACTGGAAGCCAGCCGATCCTCTCAAGGCCGCGATCCTCGAAGCTGCGCTTTCCTAGACAGGCCATGCCAAGTGGCGGCTGGCGCGACCAACGCCGCCTGATCTCTGTTGTGCTCCTCTTCACCGGCCTGACTCGAGTCTTCTGGAAGTCCTCGCGACAGCAGGATCAGTGGTAGATCGCCCAGCACATGCGCTGTTCGGGTCCGCTCGGCGCGCAGTATTCCAAGCTCCTCAGCCTCGAAGGGATTGTCGTTCGAGATGTGCATCTTCACCTGCGCGTACGACCAGGTCCGCATGCGTTGCGCATTGGCAGGCAGTGTGTCGCGAGGCGGATCGTTTGCGTGAGGACTGAGCTGCCGCACCTGGTCTCTGATCATTGTCACGAACCGTGGGGGAATCTCGCTGTTGCGTAGCGGGTCCGAGGTCTTCACCTCAGGAATCGGCTTCCCGGTCGCGAGGTCGGACGAACGGACCAATCCTTTGTCGGGCGTCTGTCGCCACGGATTATCAGCGCCCGCCTCGACGAGCAGTACGCCGGCGACATCGGCGGGATACGTGAATTGATACAGGCGCACCAACCCGCCGCCGTATGAGTGTCCGACGAGGACGTACGGGGACCGCTCGCCAGCTTTCTCGAGCAGCGTGTGCAGCTCATAGACGATTTGGTGCATGGTCCGCGGCTGCGGACCAAGATCGCTCCACCCGGATCCGGCGCGGTCATACGAGCAGACGCGCGCAAAGCGAGCGACGCTTGGCTGTACCAGACTCCAATCCACTGAAAAATCGCCGGCGCCGGCCTCCAGGATGACAATCGGCCCTGAGGTGCGTGCCTCGCCCACGCAGTTCAGATGCAGGCGCCAGCCGCCGACATCGACTAACCGGCCCGGTGGAGGAAGCGGCGGCGAAGTCGGAGCGTCCTGTGCTCGTGCCGCAGTTGAGCCGCTGAGAAGTAGGAGTACGGTCAGCGCGAGCGCGCAACACCGGATGCGGTCGTCTTGCATCTCCCCTCCTTGGGTAAGCGCTGGCGTGATCTGGCCAATAGTAAGCCGATCAGCAGCGCGGCCCAATGCCGATTGGTCCCGTGTCGCCCAGTGTCTACCGATCCAGGAGCCGACCATCGTATCGCTGCGTGCCAGCGGTCGAGCATCGGCGAGCCCAACTAAACGGCGCGGCCCTTCGCCGAGCCACGTCGACCGACAGGACACGTGCAATGCATCGCTGGTCGATCAGCATTGCAGTAGGATTGCCAGGAAATGCCAGACGAGTTCTTGGTCACGTGTCCGTTTTGCGGCGAGCGCTTGGAAATCTACGTCGAGCCTGACGTCAACGGCAGCTTCGTTCAGGACTGCGAGGTCTGCTGCAATCCATGGCGCGTCCACGTGTCTGGTCGAGGCGACGATCGGGTCGTCCATGTGACACGCGCAGACGGATCGGAATGATGATCAACTGTTGCCGACGACGGTCGCTCGACCGTTGTACGCCCGCGGTAAGCAGTGCGGCGTTCTCGCGAGTGAACGCAGGGCTCACGACCATGTGGCCGAGCCGCATGGGCGGTTAGCCACCTTCTGAGACTGCCGAGACTCCCTGCGCTGCGGGTAAGTCAACGGCTACTCGTATCCGCCATTCTCCGCCGTGCTTGACGAACCAATCGACGAACGCGCGGCGGTCATCGATGTCCTTCCCATCGATCCGTACTTGGGCGTGCTGGATACCAGTCACGAGGGCGCCGGCGTTGGACAGGTCGACCTCGAGACTGCCGACTCTGACGAAGATGATCTCGCCGGGGATCTCTCGGATTCCGCTGACGAAGGCGTCGGCGTCTCGTGTTTCTCGACCTGGAGTGCGATGGAGAAAGCCCGGGGCAAGCAGAGCCACGATCGCGTCTGTGTCCCTCCGCGCGATTGCGTCCGCTATCTGCATCGCCGCTCGGATTACACTCTGCGATTCGTCCATGAGCCTAGACGCTAGCACGGTTGTTCGTGGTGTACAGAACCGCACAACCAAACTGGCAATGACTAGGTAGACGAGGAAGACCGGAGCCTGGGGCCGTCGGCTGACGTTCTGCTCCCTCCGAAATATCGTATGAACCTTGGCGCTCGCCGCCTGGGCTCGACGGGACAGGCTCTTCCTACGTCCGCTTGTTCGCCGGCAAGCACCATCGTCATCGGTCCTCGAGGTCGGTGCCCGCGCGAAGGCGTTCCAGATACTTCTTGTACGCGAAGGTTCGATCGCGCTGCTTTCCGCTCGTCTCGACAAGGACGCCGAGGCGCTCGAGAAGCTGAACGGCCTTACTTGCCGTGGGCTTGGTTGTTTTCAAGAGCCTCACGATGCCCGGGATAGTAACTACGGGATGGACCGGGAGTTGCTGCAAGAGCCGGACCACGACGACCGACGCGCCGGACGTCGCTAGCAGCCGCTGTTGATCGGCATTCACCGACGCGAAGACGTCACGGGCCGTGGCTACCGCGTCGTCCGCGATGGTGGCCACGCCCTCGAGGAAGAAGTCCGTCCAGGCCTCCCAGTCGCCGTGCCGCCGGACGTCGGCGAGCAGTCGGTAGTACTCGTTCCGGTGCCGCTTGAAGAAGAGGCTCAGGTAGAGAAGCGGCGCGGAGAGCAGCTTCCAGTGCTCGAGCAGGAGCGTGATGAGAAGGCGCCCAATGCGCCCGTTGCCGTCGAGGTACCGGTGAATGGTCTCGAACTGGACGTGTGCCAGCGGGGCGCCCAAGACGTCGACGGTTGTGCTGGACAAGGTCCAGCGTGTTCCTGAGCTCCTCAATGTCGTCCACGCGCTGATCGAATCGAAGGAGCGCCGTCGCTTCGTCCTGACCGGCTCGAGCGCGCGCAAGCTGCGGCGTGGCGGCGTCGATCTGCTCGCGGGACGCGCGGTGCTCCGGACGCTCCACCCGTTCATGGCAGCGGAGCTTCGCGACTTCGACCTCGAGGCCGGGCGAGGTCCAGCTCGCGCTGAGCCTGTCGATCGTCGCCATCACCAAGCCGCGCTGAGGAAACTGACGAGCTATCGAATGGCACTCAACGCAGCTTAAGTCTAGACGGTTTCACCGCCGCGGTCGGAACGGTGAACGGCCGTGCACGACCATACGAGCGCGGCGATCCAGCCAAGAACACTCCACCCCAGGAGAAGCGTGAGAACGAAGATGTGGGTCTCCGCCACGCCCTCGACGTGCGCCCGAGCAGTATCGCCTCGGGCTTCCGATTCGACCGCGCTGAACGCTGGTGCGGCAATAACCGCGAGGAAAATGCCGAGTGCGGGAAGAACGGAGCACTTGACGCGCGTTCCGCGCGCCTGTCGTACCGCGTCCGTCGTCGAGCACCCCAGGAGCGCGCCGAGACTGAGTATGCCCATCTAAACGCCTCGTGCGAAAGCATAGAGCAAAAGGTGCGGGACCATGAAGGGATGCAAGACGAAAATATGTTGATCCTGCCATGACGGACGCCTGTCGGGATTGATAGAACGCGAGCGAATTGGTTTGTCGCTTCGTATGCGCTATCTGCATCAACTCGTTCCGGGACCAGTCTGGCACAATAGTTGCGCCGACCATTCAGGCCGAGAACCACGAGGCGAAGACGGCTCCGGCTTTGCGCGAAAGCACGGCGCGCCGGCAACCACGCGACGCGAGGGAAGGTCCTCCTTCGGTTGTTGGCCTGCCTAGCCGAAGCCCGCTGGCTATGCAAGGGTTGGTGTGGACCAGACGGGATCCGACGTCCCGTCTGTCGTGACGCCTTGAAGGGGTCGGTGCGTGGATCGGGCCCGCCCAGCTGCGCGTAGCTCGCTGATGAAATGCAGGCGAGCGGTAACCGTTCGACGAAGACCGTCCTGATGCGATCCGCTAGGCCGCGGAGGCATACGTCATGCTGTTCGACCCTGGCCTCCAGGAGGTGCCGGTCCCACGCCCTACGAGGTCTCGTTCCGTTCCGCGTCTGTCGCAGCCGATGGCACAGTCGTCGTGGAACAGGTCCTGCCTGGCCGCTACGTCGCGGTGGCCGTCGACACGCCGCTCCACCAGTTCGACGCGGAGGTGCTCAACGAAATCTCGGGTGAGGGCACGGGAGTCGGTATGGCGCCACTCCAGGAAGAGCGTGTGACCCTCCGCCTCGTCAGGATGACAGACGAGTGACGAGCGTGCCGGAATTGCCCGACGTCGAAGTCTTCAGAGGGTATCTCGGCAGGCGCATCGGGCGCTGCTGCTGGCCCGTGTCCAGTAACGGGTTGATGCTCCGATCCTGTCGGCGGCATGAGGTAATCAAAGCATGGCCAAGTTGATCTACTCGGGGATCGTATCGCTCGACGGCTACATCGCCGACCGGGCCGGCAAGTTTGACTGGAGTGTGCCGGACACGGAGGTGCACACCGTCATCAACGACCTCACACGGTCGGTCGGCACCTTCCTTTTGGGCCGCCGGATGTACGAGGTGCTGGTCGCCTGGGAGAGCCTGGACGTCGCCGACCAGCCGCCCGTCACCAAGGACTTCGCCGAGATCTGGCGGACAACCGACAAGGTCGTGTACTCCACCACGCTGGCGACCGCGTCCAGCGCCAGGACGCGGATCGAAACGGTCTTCCACCCTGATGCTGTCCGGCGGATGAAGGCGGCTGCCGAACGCGACATCAGCGTGGGCGGTCCCAACCTCGCGGCCCACGCCATCAAGGCCGGACTGGTCGACGAGTACCACCTGTTCGTCAATCCCATCGCCGTAGGTGGTGGCACGTCGTACCTCCCCCACGACACCCGCGTCGAGCTCGAGTTGCTGAACGAGCGCCGCTTCAGCAACGGCGTCGTCTTCCTCCGCTATCGCCGCAGAACCTAATCCGCCATGTCCTATTTCGAGGTTCTCGTGCGTCATGATGGTGAGACCAACGGTGTTGTCCACATCGAATCGTAAGGAGGCAGTACGATGGCGGACTTCCTATTGATCTATCAAGGCGGGGATCCAGCCTGGATGGAGAACCGCTCTCCCGAGGAGATTCAGACCGTGATGCAGGAGTGGGAGCGTGGTTCAAGGCGCTTGAGGCGTCGGGGAACCTGCGCAACCCCGGAGCGGCACTGACACCTGAGGGCGTGGTGCTGACGAAGAACGGCACCAAGGTCAAGACCGATGCAGCGATGGCGGAAGTGAAGGAGTTGATTGGTGGCTTCTCCGTCATTCGCGCGGACACGCTTTCGGAGGCGAGCGAAATTGCTCAACGGTCGCCGTTTCTCCGCAACAAGCCTGGATGAGTCGGCGAGGGCCAAGCGTGAATCGCGAACAACCTTCGAGGGGAGCCGTCTTGAATGTTCGCGCCAACTGACTGAACTCTCGGTGCGAGTCCGCCTCCGCCGTGCGACGCTCGAGGCTGTCCCAGACTCGTGGCACGCGAATCATCCGAAAGCCTGAGATCGAGAGGGCGCTCAGGAAGACCAAAGCGTCTGGGCTGCAGTTCGCCTGCATCTCGAGATCGCCGTGCCCGGCAAGGACGGCGACGACGGGCCCGCCCTTCTCCTCGACTTGGATGGAGGCAGCATCAGCGTTCTTCACAACAGTGGCAGTCCGGCCGCCAAACGGCTCAGGTTCAGGGATCACCGTCGTCGAACCACGCCCATCAGATAGCAAACTAACCGTCAAAACCCTCCAATTCAGAGGGTTTTGTCGAATAAATCGACCAGGCTGTTTCGAGGGCATTCCTGGATCGTGCATAATGACCATCAAAACCCTCTGTTAAAGGGGGTTTTGATGGTCACATTGCAATGGGAGTCCCAACCCGGTCACTGTCGCCACAGGAAAGCCGCGTCGTCCTTGCTCTGACCGAGCAAGGCCGCCGCGACACCACACGCGAGGAGATCATCCACCTCCTCGGAAGCACCCCCAAAGCCGCGGATGCGGTAATCGACGGCTTACGGAAAAAGGGCTGGCTGGAGCGCGCGACCTGGGGCAAGTACCTGCTCGTTCCCCCCGAGCAGGGTCCCGACGCGCTCGGCGACAGTAATCTGCTCGCGCTCGCAAGCCGCGTCGCAGACCCTTACTACATCGGCTTCGGCACGGCCGCCTCGCATTACGGTCTGACGACACAGCATCGCAACGTCATTTTCCTGGTGACCCCCTCAAAGCTGCGCAACAGGAGCGTCGGAGAGGCGCGCGTGCGCATCGTCAATCAAACGGCCAAGAAGTTCTTTGGCTTCAAGCCCGCCGACGTGCTCGGCCAAGAGGTCATGATGTCCGACCGCGAAAAGACAGCCCTTGATTGCGTCGACCATCCCGAGCTCGCCGGTGGCATCGGCGAGGCCACCGCGATATTCGCGAACGCCAGCCGCCGGTTCGACTGGACGAAGGCGGCCAGCTATGTCGACCGGTTCGCCTCAAGCCCCTTGCCGCACCGTGTCGGCTGGCTGCTCGATCACGTCAAGGCTGACGTGCCGCAGAACGTGCGCGCGCACCTGCTCGATGTCTCGACGCGCACGCGCAAGACGTGGCTCGGGCCAGATCCGGCGCGCGCGCGCGCGCAGCACGCGATCGGCTTCGACGAGACCTGGCGGCTGTTCGTCAATGTGAGCGCGGAGGAACTGCGCGGCAGCGCGGGATTGGGACAGCGGAAGACGATCAGGAAGGATCGCTAGACGAATGCTCACACGCCCGCAGGTCCAGCGCTACGCCATGGAATCCGGGCTTCGCGACATCATGATCGCGGAGAAAGAGATCATCCTGACCTCCCTCCTGCAGCTCCTGTCCGAGCGCGGGATTCTCGCCCGGCTCGCCTTCAAGGGCGGAACGTGCCTGCGGAAGATGTTCGTCGGCAGCCAGGGCAGATTCTCGACAGATCTGGATTTCACAGGAGTCCAGGAGCACGACCACGAAGACATCATCCTCGCGATGATGGAGGCATTCGAGCCCCCGTTTCACGGCATTCAGTTCTCGATCCCCGATGAGGGCTACTACGAGACGCAGGACGGCCTGTCCTGGGGCGTCAACGCCGCCTACCTCCACGACTGGAATGCCGCGGGCAGCGAGATCAAGCACAGATCAGCCGCCGCGAAACGCCAACGCTGGCCGTCGAACGGCGCGCGCAGGTTGAACAGAGCTACTTCGGCCATTTGCCGTTCGCACCGGCCGAGGTCGTCTGTCTCAGCCTTCCTGAAGTCCTCGCCGAAAAGATTCGCGCCTGCTATCAGCGCAGCAAGGCGCGTGATATCTACGACCTCGGGATGTTCGCAACAAGACCGCTCGATCAGCCGCTCGTGCGCAGGCTTGTCGTGCTCAAGCTCTGACAGGCGCGGGACAGTTTCGATCCCGAGCGCCTGCTGCGGAAACTTGAGGATGGCCGTGACTTCGATTGGAACGACCTGGGCCAGCTTGTGCGCCGGACGGTCACGATAGACAAGGACAGAATCACCGCCGATTGTGCGCGCGGCTTCCGGTTTCTTCTCGACCTGACCGAAGAAGAACGCACTCTGGCTGCCGATCCCCACCAGCGCGAACGCGATCTCTGGGAGAAACTGGCACGCGGCGTTGCCGCCTGATTCAAGGCGTTGCTGACAGATGGCAGGCGGCTCACCCGCGTTCAGCGGATGGGAGCAGCCCTTGCGATCAGATTCCCACGAAAGATCGATGAACCTACCGCGGCGGGTAAGCGTGCCGGCGAGATGACTCGCTACTCCGCAGCGAGGCCGATCTTCTGGCGGATGTCATCATGAACTTGCCGATCCTCCTGAGCGTGATTGTTCCGCCGTGCGCTACACAGCGGTGGCCATCTTCATCATCATCATCACCATGACGATCAACGACAACAGCAGCGCCGTCGTAACCGAAGCCAGATCCAGAGTTCCCGCTGAAGTTTCGAGCTGTACGATGACGTCATCGTGACCCGCGACGTCGCGGATCTGGCGAGACGAGCCGATCCGACCGTGGTGGTTCGAACTCCGGCGTGGGTGGGAATCTTCAGCCGTTTAGAATCAACGACTTGGAGCTGGTGGACCAGACGGGATTCGAGCCGGCTGTCGAGCCGAAGGCAAAGCCGTTTGCCTGAAACGCGGATGGTCCGCCGGCGACCGAGCGAAGCGAGGAAGCTAGTGGACCAGATTTGCGCCAGTTCGAACCAACTGATGAGTTGGCTGCGGCACTTGGATCACTTGAGACGCGCAGCGTAGAGGGACCACTCCACATGGCTCTTGGCACTGTGCATGTAGTGTGCGTATAATGTGCATCACCTGAGGAGGTGAGCCATACCCGCCGTCGCCTTTGATGCTGTGCTCGAAGAGTTCCAAGAGGAGGGGACGCCGAACCTGTCCCCGACGAGAATCGCTGAGAGGTTCTCCATACAGCTCCAAGAGCTCGCCGCCCTCGCCGGGGTGCACAGAAACACCGTGCGATTGCACCCTGAGTCGCCGAAGCTGCAGGACTACCTACGCAATCTGGTGCGTGTGCTGTCGGCCGCCGCGACGATTCAACCCGATCTCGAACGCACCATTTTCTTCCTGAAGAACGCCCCGATCGTGGCCTTTGAGCACAAGACCGCTTACCAACTTGTCAGCGAGGGCCGAACCGACGACGTGATTCGGTACTTCGAATCGATTCGATCGGGGTACGTCGGTTGATCCTTTCGGAGCTGGCGGAGGGGACCGTTGCGTATCGCGCGCACGACCCAAAATGGGCGATCGCGCCGACGAGCGGAGCGGGTGCGGCTAGGGCAGGAGGTCGATTCAACCAGCCGGGCATTGAAGCGCTATATCTGTCGCTGGAGGACGTGACGGCGCTTCGCGAATACCAGCAGACGTCGCCCCTCCTCCCGCCATGCACCATCTGCTCGTACAAGGTCACGGTCAGCAGTGTTGTGGACGTGCGCCAGCTCCACAAAGGCCCGCCATGGGATCCCTTGTGGCTGGACTGGCCGACGGACTGGCGCCATTTCGCATTCGACTTGCATATAGAACCACCGAGTTGGGTGCTGGGCGATATCGTGCGCCGTGCAGGCCACGGCGGAATCGTCTTTCCGAGTCTCGCCTCTCCGGGCGGGACCAATGTGGCCCTCTTTCCCGACCTTTTCTCCGCCAGCGACCTTATAGAGGCCTATGACCTGGAGCATCGGCTGCCGAAGGATCAATCCAGTTGGTTTCCAGCTGATGAGTGACGTACCCGAAGCCTCGTGAGTCGCATGCTTGCCGGTCGGGCTCTGGTGTCTTCAGTCAAGGCGATCGGCGAATCGCACGATGACACTGTGGGGGCAAGTCGGCACGCCGGGAAGCTGTGGTCAATTGACTGGAGCCGCCTGGCATTCGTGACCTGACTGGACGGTCTCCCAGTGCGGCTGCAGTCCAGTTGATCATCCCCCGCCGAACCTGTCCGGGTACTTCTTCCGCACCGCCTCCCACGCTTTGTCCCAGTCGAGATCCCGTCTAATTTTCGAGGTGATTGCAGTCCACGAATCCGACGATTCCTCGCCCATATCACGACTCTCTACCCATCGCGTGGAAGAGAGAAGCTTGTCCACGGCGAGACAGCCGATGCGATCGTTGTCACTCAACTGATAGTGCCCATTCTCAACAAGCAGCAGCTTCACCGTCCGCGGAAATATGTGGGCCGCCATCACCAAATGTTCGAATATGCTCCATCCCCACTTACGGCTGGCGTGGTGTCCTTTGTGAACGACCTTGCTGCGCAGGTCGTAGAGCTCTTCGATCCACTTTCGGTGTACCCACCAGTTCAAGTGGGCGGCTTGGAGACGCGATGCCAGGAAATGATCGATGCGCTGTGTGATCCGGCGTCGAGGAACCGATCGTTGCACCCACTTCCAGGCGCGCCAAGCCACGCTATCGTGAGGGCTTGCGTCGATTAAGATGTTCGGTCGCCCTTTCTGAGCGTCGGCGACGCGAACGCTGCCAAACTGTCCAAAGAGATTGCCGAACTTCCGCGAGAGCCTGTACGCGCTCGCGTCAGCGCGCAACAACTGTTCGAACGCGGACCCCATGAGGATCGCTTCAGCCGTTCCCATCATAAAGTCGTCGTCCGTATTCGCAAGCTGCACAAATGGCAAGGCCGCGCTCAGGCGGTTGATGGTCGTTGCGCCATTCGCGCTCGCCGCATCGAGTGCTTGGAGAAACGCCTCGTCAACGTTCGCGTCATCTCGGATCGAGCATTGGATTGGCAAGTTGAACGTCAGGTCTCCGTGTTTGTAGCCACCATCCATCGAGTGGCCATCACGGCGTCGAGCCCAGACCGAGATATACGTGGGCAAAGGACCCATGAACCGTTGCCCCACGACTCTAAAGTTGGTCGAGTTGACATACGTGCCGCCGAATCGCGGGAAGTATTCGTTGCAGGCCCATGACACCAGAAAGAGGAGCGACGCCGCCCATTCCACTGAGCTGAAGTCATCGTCCGTCAGGTTCCATCCCTTGCCAGGAACCGTGGCGACCACACAGTTCGTGAAGGGCTTACCACGCCGATCCACGTATCCAGACAGAATTCGATCCAGGGGTGGAACCACGGATTGTAGAATCGGTGGCACTTTTCCAGTACCGTCACGCAACGGCAGAAACTCGACGCCGCCGGCCACTGTGTACCCGCGCTTCATCCGTAGGAACGGCATGAAGATGACGCTAAGCTGTTCCGGCGGCTTCGCCTCAGACGCGGTCTGTGTCAGGTCCTCGATCTTCACGGCAATGCTCTTCAGCTAGCGCTAGCGGCACGCCGGTAAATGTAATCGCTCACCGGAACAACTCAGCCGTCAGCCGCCGGTGGAGCCCACCGCTCGATTGCTGCAGGAAGATCTTCCAGTCGTCGGGGAATCGTCGTGTGCATTGGCTCACCGATTCGAGCAGCATTCAGCAGATGGTGACAACCTTCTCGGTAACGACGATGTCACAGTACGGCACCGCCAGGGACAGCGCGTCGATGTCGTTGGGCGTCCAGCGCTTATCGCTGTTCCGATACCAGGCGGTCTTGATCTCCATCGAGACCTCAGTACTCGGCATACTGCGAACGAACGGCATGGCGGCTTCCAGGTTCGACTCGACGTGTGCAAGTGTAAGTGCCCTGACAGCGAGAGCGCGGGACAACATGTTCTGAAACTCAATCAAGAGTTCACGCGCGGCGATCCTGCGCCGAACCCTTCGTGTGCTATTTTGCCCGACCGACCATTAGTCGTCGGTTATGGCGTAGGAAAGGATTGCCAATCAGTGGTCGATCGCGTAGTGCCGTTTCTCAACTGGCCGCGCGGCGAGTTGGGCACAAGATTTGTGCCGTCGGATCAACGGCCTTTCAAGACCCATGTGTTCGGAATAGACCTGGGGGAGCTGGTGGACCAGAGCATCGCTAGTTGGAACCGCGTTTCAGCATGGCTGAGGTCGGTGAACGCAATGCTGCCGGCCGGCCTGTCGCACTAAACCGCAGCGCCTGCGGCTCAATCACCGGAAACGCACGACCGCCCCGTCGAGAGGGAGAATCCTTTCCTGCGTCGCGGACGAGACCGGAGTCGGGCCCGCTGACGGTTCCGCGCCCAACGCAATGGCGGCCGTTGTGCTGCCGAGTGATTCGATGGTATCGAACACGAACGGAATCCCTTGCGTCGTCCCCGCTTCTGGGGCGTCGGTAATGTTGAAATGAAGATGCGCCCCGTTCGTGTTGCCTGAGTTCCCGAGGCGACCAATTAGTTGACCCCGCCGTACGGCTTCCCCCGCTTTGACGGCGACACTGTTCCGCTGCAGGTGTGCATAATGAACGAATGTGCCGTCGCCTGCTCTAATGATCACGTAGTTTCCGTACGTGTTTGCAGCTGAAGGAGACGATGGGCGCGGTGGTTCAACCAGTGGTTGATTGTCGACTATGCCATCGCGTGCTGCGTAGACGGTGCCATCGAGCACCGCAAGTATTTCACGGCCAAAGCCAATCCAGTCGTCGTTTGAAGACTTCCGGAAGTCCCCGCGAACGGCTCTCCCGTTGTCGTCGACCCCAATGAAGTCGATTGCATATCGCTGCGGAATCCAGGTCGTTCGCCCATCCACAAGCGCGCTTCCCCAGTGCGCGGACCGGTGTTGCCCAGGTCCGTTATGCACCAGCCACATACCCGCACGAAACGGCGATCCCACAACGATCGGCGGCGCCGAGCGAACATCCACTCGTACATTGGCCGCGACCAGCGGCTGGCCGCCTTCAGTTGAAACCTGGAATGAATGCCGGAGTACACGTGGCACCAGCTGATCCTTCGCGAGCGTGATCCACACGTGGATGAGGGCGGTAGTGCCGCTGGGAATCGCTCGCCCATAGCGAACTTGGGGTCCGCCGCCGGACGCATAACGCGCTGATCCAGGTCTTTGCCCGCATACGCGATCAGTGGCTTCGCAGCTGATTCCGCAAACACCTCGATGCGGTCGATCTGAGCGCCCATTCGCGGAATGTCATTGAGGACCAGTTCATAAGCGAGATGCGTCTCACCATCGCTGCCCTTGAAGGGTATTGGCGCGACGGCGACCCGCACATCAATACGGGCCAACGATTCCTGTCCGGAAACGGCCGAGAGCATCGCGCTGGCGATGATCGCGGCGCACACGCCTGTGCGGCTCACGGTGAGTAATCCGCCCGAGCGGCGCAGTCGATACGGCGTATCCTGATAAGCGCGCGCCATTCAGCCTCCGTCAGTTGCATGAAACGCGAGGCGAAATGCCCTG
>WHTT01000065.1 GCA_009377605.1 Luteitalea sp. | reverse complement strand
TATGTCGGTCCGGAGGGGTATGTGTGGCGGCTGGTGCCAACAGGCGACCCATCGTCGCCGCTGATGATTATCGCGGAGGACCGATGATCCCCCCTCCGCTCGACCTGAGCCAAGAGTTAAAGCGCATCGCGGATGGCCTCGCCGTGAGTGGCGACGGGCGCGATTATGACTGCCACCGGCTGTATGAGATTGCTAACGCCCTCGCGGCCCGTGAGCAGTCCCAGGCGCAGGCGATCGCACGGCTGGAGGACGAGCGGACGCTCCAGGCCGAGGCCCAGGCAGTCAAGAGCCGGTGCGTGGAGCTTGAGGCGCAGTGGGGCGTGATGGCGCGTGCGTGCGGAAATTGGCGCGAGTTCAACGCCACGGGGCCAAACCGTCCGTTTACGGAATGGGAAACGCTGGAATTTCAAGCAGCAGCACGCGCCATCCTTGAGCGGGATGCACTCCAGGCCGAGGCCCAGACGCTGCGAGCGGAGATCGAAGATCGGAAAGGTGACTTAGACCAGCTGGCCCTTGAGTTGGAGCACGCCATCGAGCGCGCCGACGCCGCCGAAGCGGAAACCCAGCGCCTCGCCGACAGTTGGCAAGCGGAGTATCTGGCGAGGACGCAAGCCGAAGCCGAGGCCCAGACGCGCCAGCAGGAGATCGCGCAGCTGCGGGAGGAACTATCGGTCGAACGGTTCCAACGGCAGAACTGTGAACGTGAATGGCGATGGGCGTTGGAGAGCAAAGGCAAGGTCGAGCAGGAGAACACCACGCTCCGCGAGTTCGTGCAGCACCTACCTGGATGTGCAAAGCGCCTGCGATCGCACTGGATTACGACCAACGGCCGAACGTGCAACGACTGCTGCTGTGTGCTCACGGAACACGAAGGCCAGATTCACTGCCCCTGCACCTGCGGTCTCGCCACCCTCACGAGCGGGGCACGATGAAGACCTGTCCTGATTGCGGCTGTCGCGTCTATCGCCTCGGCTGCGTGAACTGTAACGAGGCGGCGTATATCGAGGAGCAAGTCGCCTTCACCGAGGCGACATATCCGCAGCCGCCCCGGTGCGAGTTGTGCGGCGAGGTATTTATTCCGGTGCATGTGTGCCACGCGCGACCGGCCGTGGATTGGGAGGGCCGATGACCCCGGACACGAGAGAGGGACAGCCGATGGAATGGGAGACTGGCAAGCCGCCGAACGAGGTCGTGGTCGAAGTGCAGCATAGGCGAAGCGTGCTCCGTGCTCGCGCGATCTGGGGCCGTGATGGCGTGCTCCCACACTGGGAATCCGAGGACAGGAACACCCTCTGGCCGCCGCATGCGTTCACGAAATGGAGGCACAGGACCGATGGCTAACCCGATGATCCCCTCCCCTGCCGATCCGCAGACGCCGCGAGAGCAGGTGATCGCTGAAATGCTGGACGCGCTGCGTCTTGTCGATGACCCAGAATCGGGCGTCGAATCGATCGAACCCGACCTTGTGCGCAAAGCCCTCGCCGCCCTCTCGCAGACGCCGCGCGCCGTCGAGCAGTTGGTGGAGCAGTGGCGGAAGGAAGAAGAGGATCACAAGCGGCAGGCGTCTGCGCAGGCGCCGATGGGTGGGTCGCTCTATGGGCGACATCACGCCAAATGGGAAATGGCGAAGCGCCACGCTGACGAACTCGCCGCCGCCCTGCAGGCGCAGCCGGGAGCGGCGCAGGCCGCCCCCTCGGGAGAACAGCCGTTCGTGGATACCCCGGTGCTGGCCGCGAAGCGCCGCGCCTTCGACGCGCCGACGCAGGCGAACTTGGACGCACTGATCGCGGCTGTAAGATCTGAGCCGGCCCCGCCTCCCCTCGCGCCGGAGCCGCTGATCGCGGAGTTGGAGCGTGAGATGCGGACCTACGGCAACAGCCCGCATGTGCCTCGCGGGAAAGTGGCTGAGTGGGCCGACAAGCTCGCCGCCCTCTCGCGCCCCTCGACGCCAGCGAACTACGAATCCGAGTGGGGCGGTGACAACGACGTCTCGCGCCCCTCGACGCCGCCCGACCTGCGGGAGTGGGTAAACGAGGAACGTATCCGACTGAAGAACGCGCTATCTGTCGGACACACGCACTCATTCGCGTTCGGCTACGACAGCGGACTCACTGACCTCGCGATTGCGTTGACGAATCGCCTCTCTGCCGCCCTCGCTGGACAGGCGTCGGGGGGCCGCACGCCGGAGAAGGCCGCGTTGACAAAAACGCTCGCTGAGCGCGTGGCAGTTCTGGCCGGGCTAGTCGAGGGGTGGATCTACGTGTTCAAGCGCATCGACGCAGCGGTGCGTAGCCATGATGGGCGCGATTTGCTCGACGAGCTACACCCGCGCCATCACCTCGACATCAAGCGCCGCCTCGATGGCCGCGAGACGTGGCACGAGGGTGACTGGCTCAGCGATCTCCGCAGGGCGATGCAGCAAGCTCGCGTGTTGTTGGCTGGCGGCGACAACCAAGTTGCCCTCGCGTCTCAGGTGGGCAGCACGCCACCCGCACAGCAGGAGGACTAATGTCACGAAAGCCCGTTCGCGGTCGTTTCTTCATCAAGATCCCGCTCGATGGCGGCGGGTCATACACCGTCGAGAGCGACAAGGACAAGTCGATCGACCCCGTGAAGATGGTCGAGCAGTTGCGGCACTACGCGGATTTCATCACCGAGTATTTCGTGTCGTCCTCTCCGGCGCCGCCCGCCCCCTCGACGCCGCCAGGGCGGCGCTACGAGTACTGCGAGCCGTGCATCACGACGACGTGGTGCTCAAGGCACGGACGCTGCCTCGCTGAAACATCCCCCGCGGCGACGACGGACGGATCCCGATGAGGAGAGAGAAAGAACAGGAAGACTTTACGCGCGCTGGGGAGACAGCCTGTAGGGGGACCGCCGCCTTACCGCACCGATCGACAGGAGACACATCGTGACGGCTGTAGACCGTGAGGACAGCGTTTGACGGGGCGACCGCCGAGCCGCCCATTGGCGGCGCTCGAGGCCTTCTTGCGGGCGCTGGTGCGTTTGCCGAGGGCGACAGCGGCCGGGTTCTTACGCCGCACGTCGCCGGCCCTTCAGGTTGAAGACGCGGGTCAGCTCTTGCGCTTCGTAGCGGGCCAAGTGCGCAGCGACCTGTTCGTCGGTCATGAAGCCGGTAATCGTCAGGATGTCGATGTGCTCGTTGCCGGGCGCGTTCTGGATTGTCACCAAGCGTTCAATCATCCCGCGGCGGGCCGAAGTCATGTTGTTCATGAACAGGATAATAAATCTATCGATAAGATATTGTCAATAGGGCAAAGTATTAGGAATAATGCGAATCGTCAGGCGGTGGAGAGGGGCGCCACGGGTGACGCGGTCGTTGCTCCCGCCGCGAATCAGCGACTCTCGTCCACGCGCGAAGGGGGATCTTAATGGCCTTCCGTTGTGGCAAATGCGACGGCCTCCCCGTCCCCGAGCATCACCGCACCTGTCCCCAGCGGGAGAGCCCGCCGCCAGCAGGCCCGGTGATCCGCGTGCCGGTCTCGACCGAGGCGCAGCAGCAACAGCTCATTGAGCTCGTGAAACGCCAGTGGGAGCGGGAGGACTAACGGATGCCTGATCCCGCCCCCGCTGATCGCCGGAGAGGCCGCAAAGGCTGGCAAGCCTGCCGGCGAGGCACGGAGAAGGGCGGCCCCTGCCCAGCCTGCGGGTATGCGCTCAGTCGGGTGTACGAAGGGGAAGGCGATGTGCGCTATCGTGAATGTGCGTCTGCGGGGTGCGGGGCGCGCTGGGTGACGCGGGAAGTCTTTGAGCGGAGGATTGCATGAGGATGTGGCTGGTGCGCGTGCTCGGCATCAGCGCGGCCGTCCGCTGGCGACTGGAGAGCCACAATGGCGGCATCCCGCTGTCGTCGCACATCATCGGCTTCAGCAAACCGGACCATGCGCCGCATCGGCTGTACGCGCATTGCGACGACCGCTCGGTCTGGCGCGTGCTGGTCTTTGGCCCGCTCGGCATCTGCTATCGCGTGGCGCGCTAGAAATACCCACATGTGGGGGTACCAACATTCCCCCACGCCCCCACAATCAAAGCTGCCCCTTGGCAGCCCAACTTCACACGCTTGCCCCGGCGCCAGCTCCACGCGCGAGCATCCGCGATCTTGTGCGCGAGATGCAGGTCGAAATCCGTGACTACGACCTGACGCCGGACCGGGCCTGCGTCCTGCTCGCCAAACTCACGGCCATCCTCGGTAACTGCCACGCGGAGCTGACGGACGCGGAGATCGCCTTCAACGAGGTGCTGCTGACGCACCTGGACTCCGAAGAAGCGGCCAACCGCGCCAAGATTCGCGCCGAAACCACACCCGAGTATCGCCGCAAGCGGGAAGCCAGCGACACGGCCAAGCTGGTCATCGCCCTGACGCAATCGTTGAAGACCATCATCCGGCATCAAGGCGAAGAAATGCGGCTCTCACGCTGATGTGTGCTGTCTCCATGATCATGGACCACTACGGCGACAAATGGCGCGATCGGTTGCCGAACACGATGCCGTATGAGCAGGTGCCGCAGACGCCGCAACAGCCGTGGAGTCCTGAGGACATCGCCAGGATATTCCAGTCGCCTGTGCCAGCCATCACGAAGGACGAGATCGAGGAGTTCCGGCGGCTGCTGGAGCGGGCGCGCGAGTACGACCGCCGCAACAATGAGCCGGAGTGTGAGCTGGAGTCCAAGAAAGCGGCCGTGCTCGCCATCGCCAAACAACTGGGCGTGGAGATTAGCTTCCTGTGACGCGCCCCGTGCCGATCGCGGTGGGGTGGTAGATGGCGCTGAGTGAGACAGAGGCCGTCATAGTGCACGGCCCCCAGTTGCCTGCCACAGACACGGCCAAGCACGGCAAGCGCCTCTCCCAAAAGGAAATTGCGCTGATTCTGAGCTTGGATGCCGCCGGGAAGAACATGTCCCAAATAGCTGCCGGCGTCGGCTGCGACGTGTCGACGGTCAGCCGCACGCTGTCGCAGTACACGGACCACCGTGAGTTGGCCCGCAAGCGATTGGAAGGCGGCGCGCTCCGGCTCGCGCAAACCGTTGTGAACACGAAGGATGCTGGCGTAGCCCTCAAGGCGCTCGGTAAGCTCGATGTGGTGCGGGAAGACGCCGCGCAGGGCGGGAATAGCCTCGTGGTGTTGCTCGGGAGTGAGGCCGCGCCACTGCAGCCGCCGACCCTATCCGCGATCGACGTCACCATGGCCGGACCTTCGCCTAGTCCTGGAAACGCTAATCCGGTTTCGCTTTCTGCGGACACGGCTGTAAGTGGCGAATTGGTGGAGGCGAAGGCCACGCCAATTGGGGGTGTTTCGCCTCCCAGGTTCGCATAATGACGCTTACGGTTACCTGTCCGATCTGCCGCCACGTCACGGATAGCCCGCAGTATGACCACGACCACACGACGGGCGCGCATCGGGACTGGCTGTGTAAGCGCTGTAATCTCGGCCTCGGCTTGTTCAAGGACAACGCAGGTGCGCTCTACCGTGCCGCGATGTACATCGAAGAGCATCAGGGCAAGCACGCCAGCGCACTCACGTATTTACGCCATAACCTTAATGATTTCCACCAGGATCGTGCGCGCCGCGCCCGGCGACGGTTAGCAGATGCGGGGCCTGGAGGGGGCAACTCGGCGCGCGAGTCGGCGGGGGACCCTAGGGGGCGGGTGGGGGCTATTAGCCACACGCAGTTTTCCCCCGTTTCGGTCTCTGCCGAATCTGCGAAATCGTTAGAGAAAGTGACTGCGCTCCAGCGTGGAGTATCGGCCCGATGAGCACGGCCACTTGTTGCTGGTGCGGCTCGGCGTTGGTGCAGCTGGAGGGCGTCTGGTGGTGCGGGCATCCGTCGGCGGAGGGGTGCCGGAAGCGGCAGGCGCGGTTTGCGGCGGCGCTGTACGACCGGAAGGCGAAGAAGCAGGTGGGCTGGCGGTATGTGCCCACCCCGAAGCAGACGGTCGCGCACGAGGCGCAGCAGACGTTCAAGCACACGCTGGCGGGTGGGGCGGCGGGACCTGGGAAAAGCAAGGAGCTCCGGGAGGCGGCGTATCAGGACTGCGAGCATATTCCGGGGCTGACCTGCTTGCTGTTGCGCCGGACCTACAAGCAGCTCGAGGACACGCATCTGCGGGAATTCGCGAAGGACGCGCCGCAGATTGGGACGGAGTATCTGGATTCCAAGAAGGTCATGCGGTTCCGGAATGGCTCGCTGATTCAGGCGGGACATTGCGAGACGGTGGCGGACGCGCAGAACTACCTGTCCACGGAGTACGACCGGATCATCTTCGACGAGCTGGTGACGTTTGACGAGGAGCCGGCGCTGGAAATCATGACGCGGGCCAGGACGTCGAAGCCGGCGGTGTTGGCGCGCGGGGGCGCGAAGGTGTGGGCGGCGAGTAATCCGGGCGGGCGCGGGGCGCTGTGGGTGAAGGACTTCTTTGTCGACAAGCAGCCGGACCCGCAGAAGTACCCGCGGTATCGGCCTGACGATTGGGCGTTTATCGAGGCGCGGCTGGACGACAACCCGTATATCGACCCGGACTATCGGGACACGCTGGAGAACCTGCCCGATGCCCGGCGGCGGCAGTTGCTGTACGGCGACTGGAACGTCTTTGACGGCCAGTTCTTCGGGGAATTACGAGCGGAGCGAGACGGCGTGCCGTTCCATGCGGTGACGCTGGAGATTGCGCCCGGGATCGAGTGGTCCTGCGGGATGGATTGGGGCTACAACGCGCCGGGCTGGTGCGGGTGGTTCGCGCATCTGGCGGACGGGCATTACCACCTCGCACGGGAATACAAGTTTCAGGGACAGAACGCCGACGAGGTCGCGACGGCGATCACGCGCATCACGAAAGAGCTTGGTATCAAGAAGCTCCGGTACGTCTCGGGCGATCCGGCGATGAAGCAGAAGACGGGGGCCGGGCGCGGGGAATCGATCATGGAGACGTTGACGCGGCGCGGGGTGCCGATGCGCGCGGCGGACAACGATCGCTTCAACGGGTGGATGCGGATGCACGAGTTGCTGCGGGAGGCGCCGGATGGGCGGCCGTGGCTCACGGTGGACCCGGGCTGCCGGTATTGGTGGCGGTCGGTGCCGGCGCTGGTGCAGGACCCGCACAACCCCGACGACGTGGACACGACGAAGGATGATCACCCGGGAGACGGCACGCGGTACTGGGCGGTGAGCCGGCCGAGCCCGACGCGGGCGCGCGAGTCGCGGAGGGTCCCCGCCCCCGGCACGGGTGGAGCGTTGCTCGCGGAGGCCATCGGGGCGCTCTCGCAAGGGGCGGTCTTGGGCGCGGGGAACGTGGCGCGGAGGGTGGCGTAGATGTTTGCGCGGCTGGTCTTCAAGCCGTTCGGAAGTGTCCTCGTGGACGTCCGCGGTGGCGCTGGCGTTGAGATGCCGATCGAGTTGGCAAACGGCGCGCTGTACACCCTCGCATTCGCGGCGGAGAGCGTAGAGGAGGACGGCACGATCGTATGTCGGCTATCGGCTATTACCAACGACATGCCGCCGCTCACGCCAGAGGCGGACCCTCTAAAAGCCGGCGACAACGCCCGGATGCCGATGATGGACGAGTTCGGCTACAGCGCCACGGCTGAGGCCGAGCAGCGCCGCAAGGAATGGGCAGCACGAGGGGTGCGGTACTAGATGGCGTCCTACGGTGGCCCTGACGTGCAGAACCTCCCACTGCCCCCTGAGGGCGTGGGGAGCCTCGCGTTCTGGCGCGCGCATCTCAAGACGGCGACGGACAAGCGCAACCGCTATCGCGACGAGGAGTGGAAGATCAACGTCGAGCGGTATCTGGCGCGGACGCTGAAGAGCACGCCCAGCGGGCATACCGTCGTCGTGCCGAAGGATTTCAGCAACACCGAGCAGAAGAAGGCGCAGCTGTTCTTCCGGGTGCCGGAGATTCACCTGACGCCGCGGCGGCCGGAGTTTCAGCAGGCCGTGCCGGTGTTCCAGGCGAAGGTGAATCACACGCTCGGGCGGCATGGCGTCAACGCGAAAGCGCTGATGCATGAAGTGCTGACCGACGTCGAGTTGACCGGGCTGATGATCGCCAAGATCGGGTATGAGCCGACGCAGGACGGCGAAAAGCCGGTGGTGGTCGGTCAACAGCCGATGCCGAACGTGGGGGACGTGCTCGGGCTGAACCCGGTGGCGATGCAGCCGATCATTGAGTCGGTGCCGAACATCATCCATGAGCGGTACTTCCTGGAACGAGTGTCGCCGGGGTCGGTGGTCATCCCGGGGGACTTCAAGGGCAGCGATTACGACCGCGCCGCCTATCTGGGCTTCGAGTTTGAACTGGACGCGCAGATGCTGGCGCGGCGGTTCGGTATTGATCCGGCGCTCGTCAAGAGCGGGACCGACGTCGATCAGCAGCAGTCATTGGACCCCGACGCGCAGAAGGACGGCACGACGGGTGAGGCGCGGCCGAAAGTCAAGGGCACGGAGCTCTGGTACCGGGCCGCGCTCTTTGACAAGGCGGTCAAGCACCCGGAGCTGATGCGGTGCCTGGTGCTGATTGACGGCGTAGACGAGCCGCTGAAGCATGCGGACTCACCCTATCAACGTCAGTTGCCAGATGGGCGGCTGCTCGGCATGAAGGGTTATCCGGTGCATATCGGCGCGCTCTACTACACGCCGGACTCAGCGTATCCGACCAGCGACGTGAGTATGTCGCGGGCGCAGGTCGACGAGTTGAGCAAGGGCCGGACGCAGATGGTCCAGCAGCGGGAGCGCAACAACTCGATGCGCTGGGCCGACAAGAACCGCGCTGATGTTGAACTGGTCAACCGGATTGTCAAGGGGGAAGTGCAAGAGGTCATCCCCACCGATGGCAACGGCGACGAGATCATTGGCGAGATTGCGCGCGCGCAGTTCCCGCGGGAGAACTTCGAGTTCAACCGCGTCACGCAGGGCGACATTGATGACGTCTGGGCGTTCTCGCCGGCCCAGCGCGGCAACCGCGGCGAAGGGTCCGACACGGCGACGGAAGCCAGCATCATCCAGAGCAACGCGGACGTGCGGATGGCATGGTCCCAAGGCCGGGTGCTCGATTGGTTCCTCGGGGCGGTCGAAAAGCTCGGAGCGCTCATCCAGCTGTTTGCCGATGACGAGGATTACCTGGAAGTCGCCGGCCCGGACGGGATCACGCGGCTGGAAGCGTGGGATCGATCGACGGTGGAGGGCGCGGAGTTCGTCTACAGCGCGAAGGCGAACAGCGCGATCCGGCAGGACTCCGCGATCGACATGAAACGGCTGTGGGATCGCTACTCGCTGCTGGCGAACGATCCGAACGTGAACCGGGTGGAGTTGCTGCGCTGGGCGCTGTCGATGTCGGACATGGACGCGGACAAGCTGGTCATCGCGGAGCTGCCGGAGAAGAAGCCGGAGTTGAAGTCGAATCTGTCGGTGAAGGGCGAGGATCTGAATCCCGCCGCGCCGCAGTTCCCAGTGATCAAGGCGGCGCTCGAGCAGCAGGGCATCCAGTTGCCGGCTGAGGCCATCCAGTTGGGCCTGCAACTGCATCAGAAGGCGCAGACGCTGGGTGCGCCGGTTGGGGATGCCCCGGTGCCTGGACCGGAGCCGGCGCCGCTCCAGACGGAGCACGGCGGGATGCAGGCGCCACAGGAGACCTTGAGTAAGCACCAGACCGACCTGAGCGGCATGATCGCCAACGGCGGGGCGGCGGCCTAATGCCGCTCTACGACGTGCGCTGCACGGCTTGTGAGGCGGAAGTCGAAGTCTTCGCATGGACTGCGGATCGGCTGTATCCCTGCCGCGCGTGCGGGGCGCCAGTCGAGAAGCTGCCGACGGCGCGGGTGAGTATGCGGCCGGATTCGATTCCAGGCGGGCTCGTGCTGGAGAATTTGGGGTCGCGGCCGGTGAAGGTGGAGAGCTGGAGCGAACGGAAGCGGATCATGCGGGATCGCGGGTTAGTGGAGTCGGTGCGGCACGTCGGGGCGCGCGGGAGCGATAAATCGGTACATACGTCGAGGTGGACGTAGATGGACCTGGGACAGCAGACGACGGCGACCTTTGACACGCCAGACGGCGAGCCGCAGACCGTCCCGACGATCCTGCTCACGGAGCCGGAGGCGTCCCTATTGGTGCGGTATCGCAACTGGCTCCGTCGTCACCACTTGTCGCGGGAGCTGGTGTGTGGAGATTGCGGGCCACAGGTGCCGCTTGAAGCGTTCATCGAGCCGCATCAGATCGGCCTCAAGTGTCCGCATCGGTTCCTGTTCCATCAGGGGCTGACGCGGGCGAGCTTCGAGCTGCGCGACGTGCCGGAGCCGTCGCCGTTGAGTATCGGCGTGGCGCACGTCGAGATGCCGAACCGGGACGCGCTGTTGCTCCGTGAGTATCAGCAGTTCCTCTCGCGGCACGGGCTGCAGGAAGTGCTCTGGTGCGACGCGTGCGAGGCACGGGAAGACGCACCGGGGATACGGGCGTTCGTGACGCCCGGCGAGATCGTGGTGGAGTGCCGCTGCACGCGGAGACGGCACAAAGGATTGACGATTTGACGTAACGAGTTTGAACGGATCGCTAGGCCACGGCTGATCCCCGTGGCTGAACACGCCGGACCCCTCCGGCGCGCGACACCGACAAAGGGGAACAAGGAAGGGGCCTTGTGACGCGCGTAACCGCGCCGTCCAAGGCCCTTTTTCTTTTCCCCGCGTTCTTCGCGGGCCGTCCAGCGAGAGAGACGGCAATCGCCCGCACCGAGCGAGATCGGCGCACAGGAGCAGTGAATCACATGAGCGAGACAACCGAGACATCCAGCGCCCCCGCCTCCTTCGGAGACGCCATGCGCGCGGAAGTGTCGGCGGCGGAATCGCAACCCGCCACCACGGATCCCGAGACGTCTTCCGCAGACCAGCCCGCCGGCGCGATAGCCGAGCCTGCGATCGAGACGGCGACGGAGCCGACCGCATCCACCGCACCACCGACCGATCCGGCCGCGCCGAAGCCGAACGAGCCGCCACAGGAGAAGTGGCCGCAGATTCTGGAGAACGCGCGGACGAAAGCACGAGCCGAGGCGGAACAGCAGTTCCAGCAGCAGCACGGACATCGACTGAAGGTCACGGACGAACAGCTCGCGGCGTTGCAGTTTGCCGAGAGCGATCCCGTCGCGTTCTTTCAGCAGTTGACCGAGCGCATCACGCAGCTCAAGCCCGACGCGATCCCGGCGCTCCGCTCCCATGCGGCGCGTGTGCTCGGGATGCGGGCGCAGGCCGCGGCGGCGCAGGAGACGAACGACGACGCCCGACCGGAGCCTGACTATCAGGACGCCACCGGGACGCCGTTCTATTCGGCGGCGCAACAGGAACGGGTGTTCCAGTGGCAGGCACGCCAGCTCGAACAGAAGTTCGCGCAGCAGATCGACCCGCTGCGGCAGGACTTCGCCACCCGTCAGCAGCGCGAACGCGCGGCGGCGGACTGGCAGCAGGCGGATCAGCACGCCGACCAGATTCTCACGGAGCTTCGGGCCAACCCGCAGTTCACGGAGAAGCAGGCAGACGTGCTGAAGCTGATGACGGAGAAGGGCTGGGACGTCCACCGCGCGTGGAGTCACGTCCTGTCCACCGACATCCTGCCCAGCCTCGATACCCGTGCGCGATCGGCCGTGGTGCAGCAACTCAAGGACAAATCCACCGCCGCCACCATTCGCCCCAACGACAGCGGGAGCGCCGCCGAATCCGGCTACAGCTCCTTTGCGGACGGACTGCGCCAGGAGCTGGCGCGGCTGGGCGCGCGGTAGGCGGCTGAGTAGAGGGAGCTATGGCAGACGTAAATCTTGGGCAAGTCGCCGCGACCGTCTGGGAAAAGGTCATCGGCACGAAGCCGAATGACAACATCTTCACATCGTTCGCGCTGTTTAAGGCGCTGGGGAAGGACGGATTCAAGGAATCCGCCGCTGGCGGCCGACTCTTCGAGTTCACGCTCGAATACAACGAGAACTCGACGTTCAAGTCGTACGGCGAGCTGGAAACACTCGATACCACGCGTATCGACGTGTTCGACGCCGCGCGCTATGACTGGAAGATCAACGCCGGCACCGTCGTGTTCTCGGATCTCGAGGAACTGCGGGCGGCGGGCGAAGGCAAGATCGACCTGACGGCGTCGAAGATGGAGAACGCGCGGAACTCGCACATGGCGACGATGAATCGCCAGTGCTTTTCTGATGGCGCTGGCAACGGCGGGAAGGACATCGAGGGGCTGACGAAGATCATCTCCGAGACGCCCACCACCGGCACGGTTGGCGGGATCAACCGCGCCACGTTCAGTTTCTGGCGCAATAAGGCGGCCGACGGCGGCCAGACCTCCGCGGACTTCGACAACCTGCGGTCGGCGCTGACGAGTGTCTACAACCAGTGCTCGCGCGGCGGCCTCACGGAGACGCCCACCGCCGTCATCACCTCGCGGACGGTGATGGAGGGGCTGGAGGGGACGGTCGTGGCGGTCGAGCGGTATGAGAAGCCGAGTGCGACACCGCGCGGGTTCTCGGTCGGGTTCAAGAACGCCGCGTTCATGTTCAAGGATGCCGAAGTGTTCTACGACGAGGATTGCTCGCCGTCGGACTCGGCGTACTTGGTCAATCCGAAGTTCCTGAAGTTCGTCTATCTCAAGGGCGCGTGGATGAAGCTCAAGCCGCGCGTCGAGCCAGCGAACCAGCTCGCGGTCGTGTCGCGGCTGTTCACCATAGGGAACCTCGCCACCAATAACTCACGGCGCCTGGGCGTCGTGTTCGACATTAGCTGATCGAGGGGAACGGCGCGGGGCGCTGGACTCCTCCAGCGTTCCGCGCCACCCACTAACGAAAAGGAAACGCAATGCCCAATCTCGTTGGAATGCCCATTGTTCTGGGCCAGGACGCGTTCACGTCCAGCGCCACGCAGCTGCACCCGCTCGGTACGCGTGGGTTCACGAAAGACGGCCGTCGGTTCCGGTACGCGCAGGCGGGCGCGACGACCGTGGCCGGCAGTCTGTATCAGTCGGCGGCGCCGCTGGCCAACCATCTGGCGAACACGCCACCAGCCGTGGACAGCGGCGCGAAGTCCTTCGTGTACACGCCGGGCGCGACGGGCGGTGCCGCGAACCTGTATGCCGAAGGGTACATGCAGGTCGATACCACGCCGGGCAACGGGTACACCTACCAGGTGTCCGGGCACGGCGCGATCACGGCCTCTACGGCGTTCACGCTGACGCTGGTGGACCCGATCCAGGTCGCGCTCACGACGTCGTCGCGGGTGGGCCTGATCGCTAACCCGTACAAGAACGTGATCGTGGCGGCGACGACGGTGACGGCTCCGGCCGTCGGCGTCTCGCCGTGCATCATCGCGTCTGGCGAGTACGGCTGGCTGCAGACGTACGGCCCAGCCTCGGTCCTCGTCAACGGCACGCCGGGTGTCGGGGTCGGCGTGGTCAGCTCCGCGACCACGGCGGGCGCCGTCGATGTCGCGGCGGTGGCGGCGGAAATCAACGTCCGCATCCTCGGCCGGATGGCGCAGGTCGGGGTGAGCGGGAAAAATAATTTCTGCTTCTTGACTCTGGATTAACCCGTATCCCGAGGGGCGGCGGGGAGTCCGCCCCACCCTCACCCGAGGTGACGCATGGCATTTGGCACAGGCAAGCACACGCGCGAGGCGTACGAGGCCGCGCACAAGAAAGCAGAGGCACAGGTGAGCACAGCACCAGCAGACACCACCCCGGCGACCCCTGAGGCCGCCCCGCCGGCCATCAGCGGCTTGAGTCTCGCGGACCTGCAGGCCCTGATGGGCAGCATGACGGCCGCGCAGACGGCGGCGCTCCAGCCCCTCTTGGAGAAGGTCGGGCAGACCAACGCCACCGCTATGCGCTCGGCGCTGGTGAAGCACAACCCCGACTACAACGAAGTTTCACCCTTCACGCATCCCGAAGGGGAGAAGGCCAAGCCGAAGGCGAAGCTGTCGCGGCCGACCTACTTCGGGAAGCTCGATTTCCAGGGCGACCGCGAAGTGATCATCGGCGCGAAGATGCGCGAAGACGACCTGACGCCAGACGAAGTCGATCTGTTCAACCGCATCACGAAGACCTGCCGCGCCGGGAAGTTCAAAGCGGAAGTGCGGGACATCGGCAGCGGCGCCGAACTGCATGTGGGCGTGCCGTTGTCGAGCGACGACGACAAGCTGAGTCTCCCGTCGCTGGTGGACATCCTCTTAGCGTTGAACGGGCAACCGACGACGACCACGGACCTGCGGAAGCGGATCGAGGAACTGGAAGCGAAGAACGCCGAACTGGAGGCGCTGATCGCCTGACCGTCCGGTCGTGCGCGTCGTTGCCCGCTGGTGCGGTCCGGTGTGTCCACCCACACCGCGCACCCCAGCATCAGACGGCGCGCACGGTCGGACGGTTGGGCAGGAGCGGGGATGTCAAGTCTGAACGGGCGAATGCTGGTGTATCTGGAGGCGACCTACGCTGGCGCGGAGAATCCGTTTCCCGACGGGGCGGACTTCATGACGCTGCTGACGTACGACCAGGCGCAGCGCACCGGCACGGCGACGGCACGGTTCCTCGCCCTGATCGCGGCGGCGAACGCCCATGAGGCGGAATAGATGGCCCGCCTGACCCTCGTCGCGCCGCGGCCTGTCGCCCTGCTCGATGCGCACGGCCGGCCCTGTGGCGTCGTGACGGTGCCGCATGGAGACGCCTATACCCCGCGCGAGGTGACGCACCAGGGCCAGCGGTACGAGCGGATACAGGGCGATCCCCTGACCTATCAGCAGATGACGCCGCCCGTCGGTCTTGGTGGACCGATCGCCTACGTCATCGAGGACGTGCGCGGGCGGGAAGTGCGGCGCGGGGAGCTGACGGCGGATCGGGTGCCGTCGCATCTCGACGGCGCGCGGCTCAGGACGATCAGCGGGCCGGACGGCCGAGTGGTGTATCGGCAGGAGGCCGAGGCGTAAATGGATTATCCAGTACAAGCCGAAGCCGCGTTTCTCCGGCAACTGCTCGGCGCGAGTGGCGGCAACGACGTTAACAAGACACTGATCGCTGGCTGGTTGCGCTTCCTGCTCTGCGGCTTGCAGATCGATGACAGCGGCGTCATGACGTTGTCGGTGCCACCAGCGTTTTCTGGGCTTAACCTGGTGGACGTGAATGCGGTCACCCTTGATGGATGGGAGGCCACCCAGATTCAGGACGCCGTCAACGTGGTGTTCCATGGGGCGGTCGGGGATGGGGTGACCGACGACACGGCGGCGATCCAAGCGGCGATCACCGCGGCAGCGAGTCAGGCCGTCTTCTTTCCACAGGGCACCTATCTGGTGTCAGGGAGCCTGACAGGGATTACGTCTGGGTCGCGGCTCTTTGGAGCCAACGCGGTGCTGCAGCAGACCGCCGCGTTCGCGAAAACGATCGCGCTCAGCGGCGTGTCGGATATTGACATCCGTGGGCTGCAGTTCGTGGGGCTCGGGACCGAACACAACGGGGCGAACACGAGCTTTAACGGGGTCGCGGCCGTCTACATGCTGAATTGCGCCCGCATCCAGATCGGCCAGTGCCGCATGACGAACCATGCCGGCGGGGCGATTCGGTGGCAAGGCACGATGGACGGACTGCAGGTCTACAACAACACCATCGTGGGCATCGGCGCGGCCGGGGGGATCCAGGCAGGCGACAACAACGCGGATGTCGCGGTGGGGTCCTGGACCACGACGCAGAACGACAATATCGTCATCACCGATAACGACATCTCTGGGCACTGCTTTGGGGTCGCGGTGGGCGAGGCGAGCAGCGCGGTCATCAGCAGCAATCATGTTCATGACATTCCAGGGCAGCACGCGATCTACTTGAATAGTGCGGGCGAGACGGTCGTGTCGGGGAATGTGATCCGTGACATCGCCTTCATTGGGATCAAGAACCAGATCAACGGCACGGACGTGGTGGTCGCGGACGACGTGGTGGAAGGGAATCTACTGCACGCGTGTGGACAAACTGGCATCTCGGTCGATACCACGGCCGGATCGACCGGGTGTTTCTTTGACCGCGTCACCATTCGTGGAAACCACATCACGGCGGTGGGGACGGACTATGGCATCGCGGTCGGTGACAACCGTGATGTGGTGATCGAAGGCAATTACATCCAGGGCACCGGCGCCTATGGGATCTATTTCCTAGACTCCCATGGGTGGATTCGCCACAACGTCATCCACGAGGCGAATTGGACGTCGATCTTCGGCGCGGTGACGCACGATACGGAAGTCGTCGGGAATAGCGTGGTCGATGGGGTGCTCAACGCGGAAGCGGGGGCGGACAATAACCGGTATCGCTACCTTCTCCACCTGACGGATTCGACGAAGGCGACCGTGGCGAATCCGCAGGTCCTGCTGACGGGCAATGTGTTCCGATTTACGGTCGCGGAGCCCACGTTGTATCTCAACGCGGTGCGCCTGACGACGGACCTGCGCGCGTTCCTTCGACAGAACGACAACTTTACGACCAAGCCGATGACGTTCTCGACGGGGGTGCTGCAGCACTACGCCCCCGGCGTGTCGCATCTCGCCGATCTGCAGGTCTCCGCCGACCTAAACCCGACCACGCCGCTCTATGGGACTGGCCGGCGGTGGTTGTATGGCACGCAAGACCCCGCCGCGGCGTCCATGACGGCCACGTTCCGGGCCGGGGATGTGTGTTGGAATGCCACCCCCACGAGTGGGGAAGCCGTCGGGTGGGTCTGCACCAGCAGTGGCGCGCCGGGGACATGGGCGCCGTTTGCGGGCGTGAATATCTATGACGGATCAAATCTCACCCTCAGCGGCGATCTGATCCACACCGCGACACCGGGGGTGTTCCGGGCGAACACGAGCGATGGGGCCGACAGCTCCTACGTGGCGGTAGTGGGTGGTGGTGCGGCGACACAGGACCGTGGCGCGATGCTTCGGGCGTACGGCAACGAGGATGCCAGCTCGCCGGGTCGTGTAAGTCTCACGGTCGGGAATGTCGCCAACTCCAAGTTCGAGGTGCTGGGGGCGGACGGCGGTGCGGATCTGACGATCGATGGCGCGACAGGCGCTGCGGCGTTCACGAGCAGCGTGAAGTCTTCGAGTGCCACGGCCGGGATCGGGTATGCCACCGGCGCGGGGAGCACCGTCACGCAACTGACCTCGAAGGCCACTGGCGTCACGATCAACACCGTCACTGGACAGATCACGTCACACAACGCGAGCGTGGCCTCTGGGGTCGGCGTAGGGTTTTCGGTGACAAATTCTGCGGTTGCTGCAACGGACGTCATCCTCCTGTCGGTCGGCTCTGGGGCGTCGAATGATTCATACCGCTTGCTCCCCAATGCCGTGTCTGCGGGATCGTTTCGTATCACGATCGAAAACCGGTCAGGCGGGGCGCTAGGTGAGGCTGTTGTCATTAACTTCGCTGTCATCAAGGGGGTGGCAGCATGACCCTACTTGAGATCGAAACGGACATCTATTCACGGCTCGGCAAGAGCCTCACGCCGGACACGGTGACGCAGGCACGGATACGCCGCTTTATCAACCAGCGGTACCGCCGACTGCGGTCGCTGATGGGTAACGGGCAGGTGGCGGACTTCCAGACCACGCTGGACTCCGTCGCCTCGCAGCAGCGGTACGCCTTCGGGCCGGCCGTTAGTCGCATTAACACCGTCTACGAGACGACGAACCAGATCCCGCTGACCGAGCGGTCGCTGGAGTGGCTCCGCAATGTGGACCCGAACGCCATCAACGAGGACGGGACGCCGGAGGTGTTCGTGCCGGTCGGCTATCAGCCGGTGGCGACGCAGCCGGCCGATGCCTCGGAACTGTTCGTCAAGAGCACGAGCGCGAGCGACACTGGCACCTGCTACGTCGAAGTCGTGCGGACAGGCCAGATGCCGCGAACCCTCAGCGTCACGATGACGGGCCTGACGGCGGTGAGTCTCGGGGCCGCCATCACCGATGCCGAGCAGGTGACGAAGTTCTTCGTCAGCGCGGCGGCGGTCGGTCGGATCACGCTCCACGAGGACAGCGGGGCTGGGACGGAGCTCGGCGCCATTCCTATCGGGCAGGTGGCAGGGAAGTACTTCATCGTGCTGCTCTGGCCCACGCCGGCCAGCGTCATCACCTACAACGTGGACTTCACCACACAGATCCCCGATCTCGCGCAGGCCAACGATACGCCGCTGGTGCCGGAGGAGTTCCACTACGTCATCGCGGCTGGGGCGCGCATGGACGAGTACGAGAAAGGCGACGACGAGGCGCGCCGCGCCCTTGCGGAGCGGGACTGGGAAACGGGCTGGCGCAAGGCGCGGGCGTATGTGCAGTTCCCGCCCTCACAGCGGTGGATTCCGCAGGGCGCATCGATCGGCTTCAGCAATCTAGGCGGCTGGTATCCGGCTGACGTGTGGCTGCCCTGATGGCGACGTACACCAAGACCACCGGACCGGTGCAGGAAGCGGCGATTACGGCGAAGCGCCTGAAGGCCACTGAGGCGGGCGGCGACTTCTCCGACAACGCGGCGTTTGTGGATCACGCCATCGACGCCATGCTCCAGCCGATCGTCGCGGAGTTCATCGAAGCACGGCTGCAGCTGGTGGCGGACGCCTACCGTACCGCACCGGCCAGCGCCCGCGCGACGGTGGACGAGGCGTTGGGACTCTGATGGCGGGCGCCCAGCGGAAGTATCTCCAGTGGATGGGCCTGCGGGGGCGGGATGGCTCGACGTCCGCCCCTATTCAGATTCCCGACTACAAGGTGAAAGAGGCGCTGAACGTCGATTTCTTCCGCGCCTCCTTTGCGCGGAAGCGCGGGGGCGCGGCCAGCGTCAGCCTGAGCAGCGCGGGCCTGACCGGCATCGTGAGCGCGGGCGCACGCCATGTGCCCAGCGCCTCAGAGACGGCCGCAGAGATGTGGCTGGTGGATGACGCGGCCACGCCGGTCATCGCGCGCAACGCGGCGGGAACGTGGAGCAACCCGACGTGGAAGGACAACATCACCAGCCGGCCGCAAGATGTCTGGTTTGTGAGCTTCAACGGCAAGCTGCACATCTTCGGGGACACCGCGCAGGACCGCTACCAGATTTTCGACCCCGCGATCAGCACGAGCGCGTTGCGGCGGGCGGGCCTGGATCCGCCGACCGGCTTTACGAGCGGTGACATCGCGAATACGGGGTCTGGCACCTATGCGGCCACGGCGCGGTGGTACAAGCAGCGGTACACCGTCCAAGTCGGCGGCACCACCGTCCTGCGCTCGGAAGCCACGGATGCCGTGATGTTCACCCCTAGCGGCACGGGCACGGCGGCGCGCGTCACCAAGGCGGATGCCCTCAACGAAGGTGAGACGCATTGGGAGTTGTACGGCGCGGCGGCCGAGGCTGGGCCGTTCTTCCTGTTGGCGACGACGGTAGTCGGAACGACCATTACCGACGACAGCGCTGACCCGAGCGGCTACAGCAGTGGCGACCTAGAGCCGACGGCCGGCGACTACACGACGCCCTCCAGCTTCAAGTACGCCATCGCGGACAACAACCGGATGCTCTGGGCGGGTGGCTGGGAAAGCGGCACGCCGCCGAATACGGTGTTTTTCTCGCCCGTGCTCGGCACAACTTCGGCGGGGTACTACGACGACGAGCGGCTACCGACCGACAACGAAATCCCGTTCAACGAACGGGACGGCGGCTTCATCACCGGGTTCGGCGGCCCGATCGAAAACATGGTGCTGGTGCTGAAGAACAATCAGACCTGGCGCCTGATTCCGACCGGCATCGAAGCGGACCCGTATCGCCGCAAGCTGGTGTCCGAAGTGGTCGGGAGCATCCGGCAACAGACCGTCGTGAAGGGCGAAGACGATGCGGGGCGCCCGATCGTGGCGTGGATCTCCGCGCAGGGACCCGTACGCTACAGCCCCGTCTACGGGCTACAAAAGATCGTGTGGGACGTGCAGGACATCTGGGACACGGTGAATCTCGCCGCGTCCACGGTGGTAGGGCATGGCGTCCGGCACGCCGACAAACATCAGATTTGGTGGTGGCTCTCGACGGGCGCGAACAACGAGCCGAACGTCAAGATCGTCTTCGACGAACGCCTCGGGCGCGTGATTGAGGCAGGCGTGGTGCGGGATGGCTGGGCGCAGCACACGGGCGAGAGTGCGAAGGCGCGCTGCTCCTTCATGTTCAGCAACACCATCGGCGCCACGATGAGCCGCGATCTAAAGCCCTACATCGGTCAACACGGCGCGGTGACGCGGCTCTGGAAGTGTGACACCGCAGATACCGATGACGCGGGGACGGCGTTCCAGGCGTACGTGGAGCTGCCCGATCGGCACTTCGGCCAACTCCATCACCTGTGCCAGACGGACAACCCGATCGTGCTCGGGAGTGTCGGCAGTCACACCCTGCGGGCGTCCTTCATCCGCGACTACGGCGCGGAGACACGGACGGCCGACGTGACGATGAGCGCCGTATCGGACGCCGAGACGGAAACGCGCATCGCGAAGGCCATTGAAGCCGGGTTCACCGCCGATGCCAAAGCCGTTGCCATTCGCATCGGGGACGCCTCCGCCGTGGCGTCGGCGTGGACGATTGACGCGATCAGCCTGCCCTATGAGCAGCGCGAACCGGTGGTGGTCTGATGCCGATTAGCTATCAGGGCGGATCAGGGCCGCGCGAACCGTACGCCGAGCAGCGGAACATCGAAGACGGCTTTGTGGAAGCCGAAGCGATGATCACGCAGGAGCACGACGCCTTCGGCGCGCACACGCACATCACCGCGCTCTCCCTCGACCAAGCGCGCGATCGGTCTGATGCCTTGCTCGAAATGCGCGCGGGGCTGCGGTTTCTTGGGGGCCCGTGGGCCTTTGAAGGCGATGGCGGGGCGGCGCCGCTCGGGGGCGGGGCTGTACTCAGAGCTGCGCCGATCACCGCGAACCAGAACAACTACGCGCCGGACGGCATCGAAGAGGCCGTCATTCTGGAACTCGAAAGCGATGCGGCCCGCACGATCACGGGCATCTCGCGAGGCGCGCTGTTGGCGCGGCGGCGCTTCCTGTACCTCGTCAATCGTGGCAACTTCACGCTCACGCTGGCGCACAACTCTGGAAGCTCGGTGGCCGGCAATCGCATCGCGGTCAGTGGCGGCCAGGACTTCGTGCTGCGCACTGGCGGGGTCGCGCTTGGATATTACGACAGTGGATCAGAGATATGGCGCGTGGAGGGTGGGCCAGTGACTCAGGTGCGATCGGTCCAACGGATGGATGTGACGTTCGCGAGTGGCGGCGGCGTCACGCAGAACTATGCCTTGGGGACGACGCTGGCTGATTACACCAAGGCGGTGATCGTCCGATGTTCGTCGTACTCCGAGTCCTCGGCCGCGGAGAACGCGTTCGCGGCGCCGCAGACGGCGCGTCTCACCAGCAACACAAACTTACGGATCACCGGCAGTGACACCCAAACGCGAACGATGATCGTAGAGATCGTCGAATACCAGAACCTGTAGGAGCGCGAAGACATGGCGCGTAAATACATCGACGACATCAACGACGAACCACCGGTCCCGTATCTCGATAGGCCGACGATGACGCCGCAGCCGGGGCCGAACCCGAACGCGACGGGTCGCGCAGGAGAGATCAACCGCGCAAATCCGACCGCCGACCCGTCCAAGCCCTACGTGCAGTCTGGCAGCGGCGGCTATATCGACGGCATCGGCGAAACCATCCGCGAGGGCAGCAGCCTGACGCAATCGCAATCCGATGCCGCCAGAGCGGCGGCGCGGGCGGCAGGGATTTCAGATGCGGACGCGGAGGACTTTCTCGCGCGCAATCCCGGCGATGCCCATCGGCTAGTGTCCGCGTTGGCCGGCGGCCAGAGCGGCGGCGGGAGTAACGACCTGCAGTCTGCGTACAGCGGCTACCTGGGGGGCAATACCAGCGGCGGCGGCACATCGCAGCCGCAGAATGACCCGCTGCGCGAGCTCGTCATCCAGCAGCTGATGGAGATCATCGCACAGGGCAATCGCACGTCGAGCCTGAGTGATCCAGCCCTCGCGCCCGCCGTGCAGGCCAACCGCGTGGCCCTCCAGCGCAGCGCGGATCAGCAGCGAGCTGAGGCGGCCGAGCGGCGCGCGTACGACGACTCCGGCGGGTTCGGCGCGAAGGCCTTTCGCGGAGACGTGGCGGGGATCGCGCAGCGCCAGGGCGAAGCGCAGGGCGCGTACGAAGGCGGCCTCCTGCTCCAGCAGCTCGAATCCGATCGCGACCGGCTGATGCAAGGGCTGAATCTGGCCATCGGGATTGGGGACGCGGACAGCGCGCGGGCGCTGCAGCTGCAGCTCGCGAACCTGCAGGCGGAGATCGAGCGGGAACGCCTCGGGTTCAACTACACGGCCTTGCAGTATCAGGCCAATCGGGACTCCACGCTGCCGTTTTTCTAAGGAGACGACATGGCACTAATCGACGGGGAATCGACGATGGAGCGGATGAAGCGGCAGGGCGGCCAGTTACAGCCCCCGCCTATTCGCGAAGGCATCGCGCCGGCCCCTGCGCCACAGCCGATGGCGGGCGTCGGCGCTGCGCTGCCTGGCCTTGTGGGCGCGGCCGGGGGGCTTGCGCCCTCGTTCGGCGCCACGCGGATGCAGCCCGTCCCGATACCCGGCATGGAGATGGCCGGCGGCCTCGCGAAGTCAGGTCCGCCGATGGTGTCGCCGCAGCTGATTCGAGAAGCCCTGATGCGGAAGTTGGGAGGGTAGCTATACGGGATTCTGGAGTGGGCTTGGGAAGGTGTTGAGTGTCGCGGCGCCGATTGCCGCGATTCCGTTCACAGGCGGGGCGTCAGCGTTGGCGCTCGGCGCCGGGGCCGCGGGCACGGGCGCGAAGATCCTGAGCGGGATCGGGAAGGCTGGTGATGTGCTCGGCTCGGTCGGCAACGTCGCCGGCAATACCGCGGCAGGACAGGCGCAGGGCCGCGAAACGGAAGCCCTCTTAAACCTGTCACGCGATCGTACCGCGGCGGACATCTACGGCACGCAGCAGAACGCGCGGTTCACGGCTGAGGACATGGCTAGATCGGCGCCGACGCAGGACGCCAAGCAGGCCGCGTACGGCGATGCGCTGGCCAACGTCCAAGACGTCAACATCAGCGCCCCCTCTGGCATCCCGATGGGCCAGATCAGCGGAGGGTTAAGGCCGTCCCTGTTCGGTGCAGAGACGCGCGGGATCGGCCAGAACTTGGTGCAGGACGCCGTGAAGCGCCGCCTGGCCGGCAGCACGGCGAGCGATTATCTGATCGACGCCCCAAGCCTCACGCCGATCCCAGACGCGGGCGGCATGGAGAAAACGATGGGCACGGTCGGCACCATCGGCAACATCATCGGCGCGGTGGGTGAAGGGCTCAAGGGTCGTCAGCAAGATCGTCAGGAGAGCCTGCCCGATCAGCGGTATCTGCAACCGTGGCAGCGGCCGGAGTTGACGGCGGGCCAGATCAACCGCCAGCCAGGTCTCCAGGCCCCGCTCCCGAACACCGCCGACCCGCGCCTACTGGCGGGCCTGATCGATCCGCGCCTGCGGGGGGTGCAGTAATGGCCGGTCTGGGCTTCGGGCGCTCGATGGGGGCGGCGGCGGGCGCGGATGCGCTGAAGCAGCTGATCACGCAACGGCTGCTGGAGGAACAGCGCCAGATCGAGAACCAGCGCGCGGGACAGCAGCTCGATCTGCAGGCCGCAGCCGGGCAACGGGCGAATCGTGGACTCACGCTGCAAGAGGATCAGTTCGCCGCCGACGAGGAGTACCGCGCGGGGCAGGCTGCGCGCCAGGGCCGCCTCGACGACGTGGACGCGGCGGATCGCCGTCAGGTCGGCAACGAGCGCGCCGTGCGGCGCATGACGATCGAAGGGCTGCAGCAGAGGACGGCGGACCCGCGCACGGCGCAACTAATGGCTGCTGGTGAGGGCGTGGATATTCCGATGGACGTGCTCGATCCGGAGAAGGGCACACGCGAGCAGGAGGCGCGCGACACGCGCTTACATCAGCAGCGGCTGGCACAGATCGGGGCGCAAGGCGCGCAGTCGCGGCAGACGCAGGCGGCGCGGCCTAGCGCCGGAGGCGCGGCGCAAGGCGATCCGGGGATGCGTGCGTTGGCAGCGATGACCGCGCGATCCGGACAGCTGCCTGAAGGCACCCCGACGCAGCGCGGCACCGTCATGCACGGCATGGCGAGTGACCCCGCGTTGCTCGCGCAGTACGAACAGACGCGCATGGAACCCATCCGCGCGCAGGCGCAGACCATGCGGTCGGCGATTGACGACCTCCTGACGGAAGAAGGCGCACTGACGCCGGGGTCGCGGGCGTTGTTTGGCGAGATGACGCCCGTGTGGTCGCGCGATCTTGGCGTGCGTGAAGGCACCGTGTCTGCGAACGCCTCCCTCCGGCAAATCGTCGGGCAGCGCGTGGTGGATCTCATTCGGGAGATGAAGGACCAGTCCCAGACGGGCGCGACGGGATTCGGCCAGCTCAATCGGGCGGAACTCGACATCATCCTGTCGGCCGCAACGCGGCTGACCCAGCGGTTGCCGGAGGCGGAGGCACAGCAGGAACTCGTCACCCTGCGGGAGAAGTTCGACAAGATTCTCCAGCCATCGGCTGGCGCGCAATTGGACGCGGCTGGTGGTGGCGGCGGCGGCGACGAAACGGACGCCCTGCTCAACGAACTACTGGGAGGGCGCTAATGCCGCGCGAAGATGACATCCGCCGCATTGTGTCAGGCGCGCGGGCGAAAGGTCTGGGCGACGACCAGATCCGCGCGCTCGTCGCGCGGTACGACGAGCGGCAGCAGCCGACACAGCTCCCAGCGGATGCCACGGCCGGGATGATGCCGCAGAGCACGATGGCTGGCGACCCGCAACCGGCGGAGCCGACCACGGGAGACAACATCCGCGACGTGCTCAAGTGGGGCGGTAACGTGATCGCCGGCATGACCGGCATGGGCTCGGCTGGGCGAGAAGCGGTCGAGAATCCGGCCTACACACTCGCCACGGCCGTCGGGCCTCCAGCGGCCGGTAAGGTGTTCACAGCCGCAGGCAAGGGCGCGTACAAGGGCGGCGTAGCCCTGCTCCCAAGAACGCTGAAGCAGCAGCATCCGAACATGGCGCAGACCGGGTTCAGAGAAGGGATCTCGCTGACGCGTCGTGGCGCGAAGAAGGCCGCCCGGCTCACCTCTGAATCGCGGGCGCAGGCCGACGACATGCTGGCCGTCGCGGAGCAGGGCGGCGCCGCGCCCGTACAACCGCGGCGCGTCGTCCAGTCGCTCCGGCCAGTGCGCGACAAGATGAAGAACCAGGCTGCGCTGGGGTTGCCAGACGAGACGCCGGCACTCGCCCAACGCGCCGCGACCTTCGCCAAGCGTAACAAGGGCGGCCTCCCGTTGACTAAAGCCCAGACGCTGAAGCGCGAAGCGCAGGATCTCGCGGAGACGGCCTACAAAGCGCGGGACCGCGGCGCGACCATCAACAGCATGGAGGCGCTGACGAACGAAGCGCAGGCGCGCGGATTGCGCGAAGGCATCGAAGAGATCGTGCCGACGGTCGGTCCGGTGAACGCGCGCACGCGGTCGTTGATGGGCGTGGCGCGCGGCGCGGAACACGCCTCTGAGACGGGCCATATTCTGTCGCGTCTTGGTGGTGCTGCCGGCACGGGCGCAGTACTGGGGTCAGTGGGTGGCCTACTGCCGGCCGTCGGTGGGGCGGCGGCTGGTTCAATGCTGACAACGCCCGGCGGCCTGACAGCGCTTGGCGTTGGTCTCAAGGGCGCCGGCCACTATACGCCGCAGATGCTGCGGGCGGCGCTGCTAGGACTACTAGCGCAGGAATGACCACATGCCGAACAGCACGGCCCCGAACACCAAGGCGCTTATGAGTGCGGCGACACCATAAGCGACGGCGGCTTCAAGGAGTTCAAAAAGTGTCATCTCGCGCACGTCGGCAATCAGTTCGGCCAGCGGCATCACAGGCCAAGGGTAACACGGGAGTCAAGGATGGCGGAGTATTGGCGCAACAGCAAGTCAGGCTCATATCCACTGCAAGTTCATTGGCCAGATAAACGCCGTGGCTAATAGAAATCAGATGACGATCAGCGCCATCTGCCAATCACGCACGATGGCCCTCGCGCTGCGCGATCAGGCGCATCCGTACTGGGCGCCCCTGAGTGAACAACCCGTCCAGGTCGTGCGCGTCGATCACGCGGGTGAAGCCGGCACGCTGAAACAGATCGCGGAGACAGGCTTCGGAGTACGCCACCAGATGGGCGCGCCCATTCAGGCAATAGGTACGGTCCTGATGGACGTCCACGGTGTCAAGTCGCGGCACGCTGACGACGCACACGCCACCAGGCCGCAGCGCGGCAGCGAACTGCCGGAGCGCGTCCAGCGGCCGGGGCAGATGCTCAAGCACATGGTAGGCGAGGACGCATTCGAAGCGGCCGTCATCGGGAATCGCGTCCACGCGGGCGTGCCGCGCAAAGGCCACATCGGTGGCGGGCTCGATGCCCCACGTCTGCCACCCCGCATCAGCAAAGGCATTCAGCCAGCGGCCGGTGCCGCAGCCGAAGTCGAGCACGCGCCGAGCGGTGTCTGGCACGAGGGCGTCGATGCGTGCGATCAGCGCGCGGCCGGCCGCGCCCTTGGTTTTGTGTGTCGCGGCCTCGAATCGGTCGGCATGCGTCTGTCCCCATCCGCCGGTCGGACTGTAGAAGTCGGCGAGGTGCTCAGGCGTGGGCTGTGGCCACGAGAACAGCAGGTCGCATGAGTCGCAGCGATACGCGACCAGGCGACCGGCTAATGGCCAGTCCGGCGCGGTGGTCACGCTGATGGCCGCGCAGGCCGGACAGGCGTCAGGACGGATGGACGGGTCAGTCGCGGGGGGCACAGCAGGGAAGCACCAGGAACGGGCCCGCGGCAGCCAGGAGTACGAAGACCGGGACGGCCATGAAGGGCGAAGAATACCACGGGAGACCAGGTGATTGAACAGGCAGCAGCGGTCATGGCCATCGTGGCCATCGGGGTCGGCGCACTGGGCTGGCTGTTCTCGCTCCACGGCCGGCTGAACGGCCACGACCGCGAGATCCGCGACGTGAAGGACGACATCAGGTACATCAGGCAAAAGATCGATCAAGTGCTCTTCTTGTCGCGCGGGGACCAGTGACCCCCATGCACCGCGTGATCGCGCTCGCCTCGGTGGCACGCATCGAGGAACTGATCGCCCGGCACATCGATCCAGACCTCATGGTCCAGCCGGACTGGCGACAGGTGCGGACGGATCTCGGCCGGATGTTGACGCATGCGCAGGCGCTGCGGGCGCTGCTGGGGGCGGCGTGACGCTACAGGAACGTGATGCGCTGGTCTCGCAGCTGGTGCTCCATGAAGGGCTGAAGCGCCGTCCATACCGCTGCACCGCTGGCAAGCTCACCGTGGGTATCGGGCGGAACCTCGAAGACCGGGACCTGTCGGACGCCGCGATCACCCTGCTGGTCACGGAAGACATCGACGAGTGCGAAGCGGATCTCGCAGACCACTTCGCGTGGTTTTCGAAGCTCGATTCGATCCGCCAGCGAGCGCTGCTCGATCTGCGCTTCAACCTGGGGCCGAGCCGCTTCCGGGGCTTCCGCAAGATGCTGACGGCGCTGGAGGCTGGCGACTACGGGGAGGCGGCCGCGCAGATGGTCGATAGCGACTGGGCCACGCAGGTCCAACGCTCCCGGGTGACGCGGCTGGTGGCGATGCTCCGGACGGGACAGGCGGCATGAGATGGCGCCACGCTTCCTCTTCGTCAGTTGGGGCGAGAATCCCGAGACCCCGATCACGATGCGGATCCCCGTGGACTGCGAAGCCCGTGCGCTGGCGCAGGGGTGGACGGTGCTGGTCCGGGAGTCGGACCTGATGCCGTTCAACGCGCCACGGGTGCGGGTGGATGTCGACCACTGGCTGGAGAACATGCCGTGAATCCGATCCGCCTCCTGAAAATCTTCGTGAAAGCCAACCGGCTGTTTTCTCTGCTTGAGCAGGGGACAGCCTCTTATGAAAAGGAACAGCGCGTGTCTAAGAGTCTTCTCTCTTCGAAAACATTCTGGTTCAACGTGGTCACCGCCGCCGTGGAACTCTCCGGCGTGCTGCCGCTGCCGCCCGGCGTGGCCGCCACGGTCGTGGGGGTGGGCAACATCGTGATCCGGTTGCTGACGAATCAGCCGGTGCACGTTGTGCCGCAGCGGTGAAAGAGCTTCCAGATTGCCCATGCTGTGATTCGGCTTCCTCGCTCGAAGCCATCCGCGCGGACGACAAAGGCGCCATCTGGTGCTACTGCCGGACGTGTTCAACGGCCGTGCTGATCAAGGATGGCGTGATCGTCCACCCGCGCTAGAGACGGCCCGCTGATCGCTCCGCAGGGCCTCTTCGCATTCACCACCCCTACGCGAAGAGGGAGCCGATCAGCGGGCCTATGTTCCGGTAGTGGGTCAGTTTGGCCGAGCCGATAAAAACTAACGGCCGGAGCGCCACGGTGACGCCCCGGCCGGTTCGCCCTAGCTTTCTCTGTACTTTTCAGTAAAAAGAGGCTAGTATTCGCTGTTAGCTGCTCGACCGCGTTTCAGGGACCACAAGCCTCCAAGCCTTCAGTCCCCTCGGCGGGTAAACGCGAACGCCCTTGCGGGTGATCCACTTCACGTAAATGACGTGGTAGCCCGCAGGGACGTCCTTATCAGGGTTATCCATCCACACTCACCTCCTAGCCGACGGACGGTTTCCGTCGCGCGGAGAACGGTGTTCCGTTCGCCTGGAGGCACGAGATGAAGCGTTTGGTAGCCCTGAGCGCAGCGCGTTCGGCGATCCTACATCAGCTCAGCACACCGCAACCGTATCCTGTAGGTCAGGAGCGACACGCGCGGGAGCCGATCAGCGGGCCTCACTGATCGCGGTCATGCCACGCGGGCGGTCAGGGACCGTAGTGGGTACATACCCCATCGCGCGGAAGCGCGCCCGCTGGTGATCCGCCCAGGTCGTCAGCGCCAGCAGATCGTGATCGGGGGACCGTTCGATGTATTCTGCGCCGCGACTGGCACCCCCGATATAGATGCGCATCTCCAGACCGTGCCAGGTGCTCCAGAGTTCACAGCGGACCAAGCCGCGTGGGCCTGAGAGGCACCAATAATCCTGGAGCCAAGTGTCAATGGTCGCCATGCCGGCACGCTACCACAGCTCAGCCGGGCAGGCTATACCGTCGAGGCCGGATACGGCACAGAAGCGTGATCGGACCTACCCGATCCGTCACGAGAGTGTGCAACTGAATGCAGCAGCGGGCGTTACATTACGGATGTGGTGACTGGCACGAGACCGGCTGTGTCTGACTGCTCATCCATCTGTTCCCTGTAACTTCCCCAAGGGGTCACACCATGCGCTATGTTTCCATGTGTACTGAGACAGCTACGGCTCCATGCGTTTCGCGGCGCGCGGCGTCTGTGGCCGTACAGCGCGAGTGCGCGGCGCTTGCCTCGATGGTGGCGGCGCTGCCAGTAGCGGCGCGTCGGGAGGTGTTCTATTTCGCTCGCTGTGCGGCCCGAAGCGCGCGACGGCGATCCACGCCTTCACATGCTGATACTGCTCGTAGCTCAGCGCGTGCAACTCCGCGAGCATCGCCTCGTCATCTGCGGTTAGCGTCAGGGCGCGGATCGGGGTCGCGACGATCTCCTGCTGGCGGCCGCTGATCCGCCGGTCCCGCCCGCCGCGTCGATCCTTTCCGCCCCGCCGTTCCGTCAACGGCGAAATCCCCGGCTGAAAGAGCTGGTAGGTGGCGATGCCGAAGAAGTCGGCAATGCGATCCAGGTACTTGAGCGGGATGCCCCGCTCCTTCTCACCTGGAGGCGGCGGCTTGTCGCTCAGGATCTTGCTCACCCACGGATCGGTTTTGCGGCACCAAACTGCCAAGTCGTGCGCCGTTTGCCCCCGCGCAGAGAGCAGCGTACGGATATTGCGCTTCAGGAGATAACTAGCCTTCATACGCCTTTAATAGACCTATCACGAGAGCACATGGCAAATCAGACACCTATGAGTAACTTGTATGTCGGTTTACTATTGCCTTTTTGCTAAACGCGCGTAGCATGGGTCCATGCACTCAGGGCCAGAACAATTCAAGGATTGGTTACGGCGTCGTGGTTTCAACCAAGCCGATGCGGCCAGGTATCTCGAATACGATCAGCCGTTCATCTCACAACTCCTGAGTGGCGCGCGATCGCCGGGACTCAAGAACGCGATTCACCTTGAGCGCCTGACGGGGATTCCCGTTGAGGCGTGGACGGCAAACGATCTTGACGAATCTGCCGTGACCATGCCTCGTGATAGTCGAACACGCGCGTCTTAACAAGGTGCAAACGACCATGCGCAAAGGTTTACATAATGTATCTTCAACGATCGTGTCTGGCTTGGCAGAACGCCAAGTTGGGCAGATTAGGTCGCGTGCCGTAAGGCTCGGGCGCGCACGTCCTCGCGCACGTCCGTATTCCTACCACAATTCACTTCTGTTCGCGCCGGTCGTCAGCGCACTGCTGATTCTCGCCTCAGCGGCTGGTGCCGAGGCGCAGACGCGCATCATCCCGTTGGCCTGGGGCTACGTCGAGATCACGAACAACGAAGTCTCCATCATTTCCACGGTGGACGATCCGCCCAAGGTGCGGATGGCGTCCATCGCCGGGGGGTCCCTGGGTGCGCTGTCCTTTGGGCGTCTCCGACCGGATGGCGTGCAGGAAGAAATGGTGCTGATTCAAGGGAAGCAGGACGAACGGGCACGATGTAATCCGCGTGATCTGAGCGGAGAAGTGACCGTGCATATTCGGAACGGGAACGACCCGGATAGTGACCGGGCCATGACGAAAGTCTTCGTGCTCCGGCACGACGGTGCGTGGCTGTTCGGTCAGCCTGAACCCGTGGCGTGGAAACAGCCTGGGTACTGCCGATGAACGACATGCACGCCGACCCCATCCGCACGCTCTGCGCGTGGTGCGTGGCGAATGGCCGGCCACAACAGGTACTCGTGGATCGACCGCTCGATGCGCGTGGACTCTCACACGGCATCTGCGACGACTGCCGCCGTGAGTGGGAGCGGCCGATGCGCGCGGCCAAGCGCGGGAAGGCGGCGTAGCCATGCCGTGGCTCGATTCCGCGAATCAGGAATTGCCCTTTCAGAGCGGCAGCGCCACGAGCCGTGATGCGGCGGTCGGTGCCGCGCGCTTCGTCGGCAAGCAAGGCGAGGCGGTGCTGCATTTCATCCGCTGGACCGGGAACCACGGGTGCACGCAGAAGGAAGCGAGCGCGAGCCTGACGATCGCCCGCGCATCGGTCGCGGCGCGCTTCAACGCCTTGGAACTGCGTGGCGACATCAGGAAGACCGACGAGCGCCGTGAGGCGTGCGCGGTGTACGTCGCCAGCCAGCAGGAGGCTACCCATGACTTCTGATCGCACGCTCGGCCCTGACGCGCTCCCGCTTGGCGGCCACGACAGCCTGAACAGCAGCCAAAAGCTGATCAACCGAACAGGTGAGGCAGGGGCTGACGATCTCACGCTGGAGATCGCCAACCTGAAAGCGGCGGTGTTGGATGGCCGGCACGACGGGCACGCCGCCAAGTTTGGCGCGGCGGTCGCACGGATGCTGCTCGGTGGGCAGCGGTGGGAAGGGAAGCCTTAACTGCATGTCAAGCATCGTCGCAGACAGCCCCGCGCGTCGTCAGGCAACTTCTGATGTTCGCGTCTCGGTCGTGAGGACAACAGCTGTTGACCAGCGCCGCGAATTGGTCCGGCAGTGCGTCTCCGATCTCGGCTGGACGCTGGAAGCGCTCGCCGTCGCGATGGGGAAATCCGAGGACTACAGGGCCTACATCTCGCGGGTCTTGAACGGGGAGAAGCCGCTCGGCCTGGAGTTCTTCGACGCGCTACCTGAGGACGTCAAGGCGGAATACCACAGTCGCGAGGCGACGGAGCGCGGGCGGATCGTCGTGATGCCGTCTCGTGGGGATGACGCGGTGCGGCATTTCGTTGCGGGCTTACTCGGTGTGTTCGATGCGCTGAAGGCGTCGACGCTGCCGGCCAAGGCGGGGCCGCCGCTCAAGGCAGAACTGACGCAGTCGCGTGAAAGGAAGGTGAGCTAGTGAGCACTCAATTACGGCAGCAGATTTCGTTTCACCACGCCATGCCCGTCGTGCAGCACCGCGATGGCCTTATCTGGCTCAGTCAAGAGGCGGGTGGCGTCGACGCGGTTTTCTATCTCTCTGGAGGCGCGCGAGCAGCCGCGGCGCAGGCACGGCAGATCGCCGCGCAGTTAATCGCGTGTGCGGAACAGGCCGAGCAGTTGTGTGAGGTGGAGTCCGGTGCTCGCCTCGAAGCCGTGCTGCAGGAGACGTAAGGACGAGAGAGAGAAGTTGGGGCAAGCAGGCCTATCTCCTGCCGCCCCCAGGACCACCAGCGACACACACGAGGAGGACCGCTGATGCCCGAAGAGAGTATGGCACCCAACCACGCGGAAGTGAACTACCAGCACATGCCGGACGTGGATTTCCGGCAGCAGATCGCGGACCAGATGCTCGCCACCTGGTTGTTCAATGTGCGCCGTCTGAGGACGGGCAAATTGACCGGCGACTTCAAGACGTGGCCGGAGCTGACCGACATCGAGCAGAACCACTATCTGCACCTGTCGGCGCTCGCGCTCAACATCATCTGGCCGGAGGGCCGCTAGGAGCAGACCGTGAACATCAACGACGCATTCCCCAGCAACTACCTGAAGGCTTCCGATCTCGGCGAGGCGCAGCCGGTCGTCGCCATCGATCGCGTGGAGCTGGAGCCGGTCGGCCGCAGCAAGGAGATGAAGCCGGTCGTCTACTTCGCCGGCAAGCAGAAGGGGATGGTCCTGAACAAGACCAACTCCAAAAAGATCGCGGAGATCGCCGGCAGCCACGACACCGACGACTGGCACGGTGTGCAGGTCCGGCTATTCGCCACGGAAGTGGATTTCCAGGGCGAGACGGTGGAGGCCATCCGCGTGAAGGCACCGGCTAAGCTCCCCGCGCATCCGAAGCCGCAGCCGGAACCGGAGTACGCCGCCGCGATGGACGACGAGTCAATTCCGTTCTGATCGGAAGGACGCCATGAGCCAGAACTACGCATCCGAACAGTACGACCCGCGCTACCGCGTGCTGGACATCGAAGCGACCGGCATCGACAGCGCGGCAGAGTTCATGGAGCCGATCGAGGCGCCGTCCAATTACAAGGATCCGGCCAAGATCGCCGCCTACATCGCGGAGGCGCAGCAGGCCGCGCTCGGCAAGTGCGCGCTCGACCCGGATCTGGCCCGCGTCGTCGCCGTCGGCATCGCGGACCCGGAGACGGGCAAGGTTGGTGTCATAACGGCTGACAGCGAGGCGCAGGAGCGCACGATGCTCGCGGAGGTCTGGCGACAGGTGCAGGGTCAGACGTCCATCGTCGGCTACAACATTCTCGGGTACGACCTGCCCGTGCTCTTGCGGCGCTCGCTCTACCTGGGCGTGCCGGCGCCGGCCATTCAGATCGACAAGTACCGCCATCCGAGCGTGATCGACCTGATGCAGCTCCTGTCGTTCAACGGGGCGATCAAGTTCCGCGGGCTGAAGTTCTACGCCAAGCGGTTCGGGATTCCGCTGGACGACGCGATCAGCGGGGCGGACGTGCCGGCGCTCATCGCGGCGGGGAAGTGGGCGGAGGTCTGCGCGCATGTGCGGTCGGATGTCGAGGTGACGCTGGCGCTCGCGCGGCGCATGGGGGTGTTGCGCGGCGTGGCCGCAGAGCAGGTGGCGTGATGGCCCGCGTGCTGCGTTTTGCGCTGGCCCGCCGCTGCCCGCACCGCTCGTGGATGCTGGTCAAGCTCGGGCTGCAGTGCCGGTGCTGTGGCCGGTATCGGGTGCGCCGGCCGCAGGTCGTGAGCTTTCCGGGGGCGGCGTAGGTGGACGCGCCCTGGTTCAATGGCGACGACGAGCGCGAGTTTGGGCCGGACCCGGATTCCGAACTCTGCCCCGACTGCGGCGCCTATCCGCAGGAACCGTGCGATCCGGAGTGCATCTGCTGGTACTGCCTCGAGCGGCGCGCACGACAGGCCGCGCTGGCGGCCATCACGAGGAGCGCGTAATGACGGAGGACTTTGACGATCTCGACCCTAAGTGCTACTGCCTCCGCCACGGCAAAGAACTGCCCATGAGCGAGTACGGCGTCCGCTACGGCGGGTGCGAAGAGTGCTCGCCGCCCGAGCCTGACGGTGAAGCCTTCCGTGGGGGCGAAGCCGCAGCGTATGAACGGGACCAGCAGATGGTCAAGGCGTCGAGGCTGAAGTAGATGGGCTGGCGCGATCACATCAACGACGTGCCGGATTACGCGCGGCTCTCTTATGAGAGGCAGGCGCATCATCGGCGGTTCGTCGCATACGTCGAGGCGCATGGCCTGCTGTGCCAGTCCTGCAGCGGCGCGGGTGGCGAACGCTACGTGTTGCTCGATGACGGCACTGGCCCGTGGGAACCGTGTGGCTGGTGCGAGGGCACAGGCAAGGTGACGCGGTGGTTGCGCGGACTCTGGCTGCGCACGCTGCGTGACGAGGCACAGGCGCGCCGACGGAGGGCAGCGTAGATGCCCACCCTGCTGGCCCTGTGGCGGGAGCTGTGGTGGTTGCCCCTGCTGATCCTGGGGTTGGTGGTCCTGGATCTCTATTTGTGGAAGGGAGAGGACCGTGGCGGACCCTGAGCGCGCCTATCACGCCTTCGCCAAGACGCCGACCCCACCCGGCGCGGATAAGGCCGGGAGCGCGCAGGCGCGGGATCGCAGCGAGGGGTGGTGCGAGGTGCGGTGGTTCGGGGCGACCGGGGCCATCGAGTATCGCTGCGATCGTGCGGCCACGCAGGTGCACCACATGCTCAGCGGCCGAGGGACGCGCGGTAAAGGGCTGTCGGCGCTCAAGGAGCACAAGCAGCACGTTTGCGATCAGTGCCACTTGGACATCACCGGGGGCGTCGGCGGGCGGAAGCTGCTCAGGGTGGGCGGTCAGCGCCCGCACTGGACGGATCGGTATCAGCGAGTCGAGATCCGGAGGCGCGCATGACCCTGCTCTCCCTCTGGCGACGGTATCAGCAGTGGCGAGTGGAGCGGAATTGGAGAAAACGAGCATGTCCGTCAGGCTGGTAGATCGTCTCCGGCACTTCATCTGTGGACTGCGCGGGCATGACCAAGTGCTGACGTTCGACCGGACGCGGATCGCGTTGCGGTGTACGAGCTGCCACGCTGAAACACCGGGATGGACGACGACGAAAGAGTCCGCACGGTCATGACTGATCACCAGTCTACTCGCCCGTCGTACGTCGATCTACTCACGCCTGACGCCGTTCGCCGGTTCTGGTCATATGTGTCCAAGGACGACGCCAGCGGCTGCTGGATATGGACCCGTTGTCGCGCGGACGGATACGGCGTGTTTGGAGTTGCGTGCAAGTCCTCATGGGCACACCGCATTAGTTGGGAGTTGCTGCGTGAGCGTATCCCAGACGGTCTGACCATTGATCATCTCTGCCGCAATCGTGCGTGCGTGAATCCGGCGCACTTAGAGCCGGTGACGAACAGAATCAACGTGCTACGCGGAGACAGTCAGCCGGCCAAGAATGCTCGGAAGACACATTGTGATCGTGGCCACGAATTGACGGGTGCCACTGTGTACCGCCGAGACAACGGTCGCGGGTGCCGCGAGTGCAAGCGTCTGACAGACGCCCAAGCCCAAGTCCGCAGGCGCATGCGCAACACGTCGATCACGGTTCTGCGCGGGGGGCGGCGGGCGTCATGACACAACGGCCGCTGCTCGAGCTAGACCCGTCCGTGCGGCGCGCGTTCGACTACTACCCGACGCCGGCCTGGATGACGCGGGCACTCCTGCGGCGCGTGCATCCGTTCGACGTGCTCGAGCCGTGCGCGGGGCAGTTGGCGATCGTCAAGGTGCTGGCGGCGGAGCGTCCGTCCGCGACGGGCTTCATCGAGAGCAACGATCTCGACCCAGCCACGCCGACCGACACGCATCTCGATGCCGCGCGCTCGGAGTACTGGCGCGACATTGCCGGGCGGACGCATAACCGCCCGTATTGGGGTGTGACGAACGTGCCGTTCGATCTGGCGGACGCCATTGTGCCGCTGGCCGTGCAGACGCTGCCGTGCTTCGCCACCATCCTCCGGCTGTCGTGGCTCGAGCCGACTGCGGCGCGCCAGCGGTTCCTGTCGGCAAATCCGCCGCGGACGGTGATCGTGATGCCTCGGCACGACTTCAAGGGGCGTGGGCAGACCGACAGCGTCACGTCGGCATGGTTCGTCTGGGAGCAGGG
>WHTT01000064.1 GCA_009377605.1 Luteitalea sp. | reverse complement strand
GGCCAGCACCACGATGATGGCGAGCGCCGTGACGCACTCGATGAGCGTGAAGCCGTGCACCGCACAGGGCTGGCTTTGCTGCCATCGGTCCATGGGAAGCGGTAGTGCAAGCACCACGCCACCAGGACAGGGAAGGAAAACGCGCGCTGGTCTTTGTGATACCGGCCGCCACGCGCAAAGCGCTAGCAGAAGCTGCAGCAGTGACGCGCAAGGAGATCGCAGGATCTGCGAAGGACTAAGCCGATCGAAGTCGGGAGCAACGTGGCACAAGCATTGTGCCTAACTCGCCCCGCCAGTAGCACTAAGAAAAGATGCCTGTCATCTTTTCTGCTCAGCGCAGATACCAGTCAAGGAGGCGGGCACCGTACAGGCTTGCGACGAATGCGCCTGCGGCGAGAAAGCTGCCAAACGGCAGGGCGTACTGCATCGAGGCTCGGCGAATGACGATGAGCAAGAGCCCAACCGCGGCGCCCGCAAAAGAAGCGAGCACCAGCGTCACGAGCATCGACTTCCATCCAAGAAACGCACCGATCATGGCGATCATCTTGACGTCGCCCATGCCGAGGCCTTGCTCACCCCGAAAGCGCTCGTACGTCTCGCCGATGACCCACAGCACGCCACCCCCAAGCACGACGCCCAGCAGCGCCTCTCCCCAACCGGGCGGCATCACCGCGCTGAGAATGAGGCCCACGAGCAACCCGGGCAGCGTGACGGCATTCGGTAGCAGACGATGCTCGAGGTCCACGACGAACAGGATGATGAGCAGGGAGGAGAAGAGAAGCCGCGCGGCGAGGAGCGGCTGCCAGCCAAAAGCGAGAAAGTTGGCGACGAACAGGAGCGCGGTCGCGAGCTCCACGAGCGGGTAGCGTGGAGAGATTCGCGCCTGGCACATCGCGCACCGGCCTCGCAGCCAGAGGTAACCGACGAGCGGCACGTTGTGGAACCAACTGATCGGCTGCTCGCACGACGGACAATAGGACGCCGGCAGAACAAGCGACTGGCGCCGCGGCAGCCGATGGATACAGACGTTGAGAAAGCTGCCGATGGCAAGACCGCCCAGCGCGAAGAACGCGACGGCCGCCGCCTGAGCGCTCGGTGTCATTGGTCGTCCTGCTCTTCCTCACTCCTCGACGCTCAAAACGGTCAAGGCACGAATCCGCCTTCGGCAGGTAACGGCGCCAGCGGAGAGACGGGTGACAACGTCACGCGCCCCGTCGTCGGCTCGATTATGTACGGCGTGCCGCCGGGATCCCGCGGCGGCGCCTGGAGCCGCCCAGCGAGCCGCAGCGCATCCCACGAGTACGGCGGCTGCAATCCGCTCCTGCGTGCCTCGTCCACGATCCCTTGAAGGCGATCGATCTCGTCCAGCGCATCGAGCTGATCGAGCCTCCGCTCCGCCTGCCGGCGCATCCACTCCGGGCGGGTCTCGTCGAGCTGCGCTCGCCACAACGCGCGAGCAGCCGGTCGCCTGCCGCCCTCGGCGAGCGTGTTCGCAGCAAGCGGCCTCAGCCACCATGGGGCGCCGCTCAGCCGGCTGGCCCGAAGAAACGAGGCGGCGGCCTCATCGTACCGTCGAAGCGACCGATACTGCAGAAATCCCTCGTCGAAGAGTAGCTCCCAGCGCTCGGGGGACACGCCGATCCCTTTTCTCAGCACACCAAGCGCCCCCTGGACGTCGCCCGGTCCCATCGGGGGCGGTTCGGCGAGGAGGGCTGCGCCAGTCCGGTACCCGGAGATGAAGGCCGGATCGAGCGTCACAGTGAGATCGATCAACTCGACCAGCGCCTCGTCGGCCGCCGGATCAGGCGCATGACGCAAGCTCGCGAAGTGCTGGACCGCCACAATCCAACAGATGTCAGCCGCCACCGCAGGAAACGGAACCCCCAACAACCTCAACATCGGCGCCATGCGCGCGTGCGGCATCTCGCCTGGCGCTGCCGCGGCGGCCTGCAGACGTGTCCGCTCGAGGACTACCTGCACGGCCAACGCCGACAGGAGCAGCACACAGCCGATGAGAAAGGCAGTTATACGCACGTCACGCCCGTGAGAACGCCGACAGTCGTCCGGACGCCTCGGCTAAACATCCCTTCGCGCGAAGAGGCCATTGCCAATCGCTAGGGCCGCTGCGGCATACAGGACCCCGTACGCCGCCGCGAGCGCCACTTCCCCGCTTCGCACCGCCTCGCCCTGTGCGATACGAGTCGCAGCGCCGAACGAGGAAACGTTGGGGAGGAGAAGCCACAGCGCGCCATTGAGCACGCTGACCGGAGCAGACGAGGCGTTGGCGGTGAGATGCGCAGCCGCCTGAGCATAGTGACCCGCTACCCACAACCCGAACGCACAGCCAAACGCGAAGAGATGGCTCGAGAACGCCGAGAACATGGTCGCGACAGCCGCCACCACCATCAGCTCGATTGTCACCAAGAGCAGCGCGGGTAGGAGTCGAAGGGCCACATCCAACCGGCTCGTCGCCCCCGCCACGTGTGGGAAGGCGGGCGTCGTCACAGCCGCGGCCACCATGCACAGTACGCCCCCGGCGAGCATCACCAACACGACGACTGCGAGAAGGGCTCCGCTGAACCGCCCCAACAGCCATGCCGGGCGCCCAATAGGCGCCGTGAGGGTTGTTGCCGCGCTTCGCTGCTCGACCTCGCGTGCCACGACGGCGGCACCAAAGAACAGCGCAGCGCAGAGCCCACCTAGCCGCGTCGCGGCAAGGCCGATATCCGTCACCACTCGCGTTCGCTCTCCGGCGCTGAGCTCTCCCAATGCGGCGGCGGCGAATGTCACTATCCAGATCAGGACGATGAGAGCGTGCAGCCCGCGCTCACGCAGGTATTCTCGAAGGGTCGCGATGGCCAGCGTGCCGATGCTGCGCATCGTCGCGATCAAGGCTCGGCCTCTCCTGCGTCACGCTGCTTTGGTGCGAAGCCTGTGTGGCGGAGGAAGACCTCTTCGAGCGTCTCGACCCGAGGCTCGAGCGACACGAGCAAGGCCCCTTCTCGTCTCAGCTCATCGACCAACGGCTCGGGTCGTGAGGTCTGGTCGATGCGGAATCGCCATCGATTGGCGTCGATACGGGTGGCTTCTCCCGCGACTCCGAGACGAGAGAGGACTGCCTCGCTCACGCCTTCCACGATGAGCTCCCAGCCACGTGGAGCAAGGGCGCCGAGCTCGCCGAGCGCACCGATGGCGACCAATCGACCTCTGGTGAGCATCGCCACTCGACCGCAGAGCGCCTCGGCATCTGGCAGGATGTGGGAGCTGAAGAAGATGGTCCGTCCCTCATCGCGCGCCTGCAAGAGAATATCGCGCACGAGCAGGCGGCCGTTGGGATCCAGGCCCGACATCGGCTCATCCAACAGCAGCACGGTCGGTTCGTGCACCAGCGCGCGTGCCAGCCCAACGCGCTGGAGCTCACCCTTGGACAGGCGGCCGGAGGCTCTCCGACGCTCCGCTCCGATCCCCACACGATCGAGCGCTGCAGCCACTCGACGTTGACGTGCCGCCCGGCTGCGCTCACCGTGCAGGCGGAGTGCAACGTCGAGCAACTCTTCCGCCGTGAGCCTGCTTGGGAACGCGGGCTGCTCGGGCAGGTAGCCCACCGCCCCGAGGATTGCCTTGGAACCGGGCGGGCTGCCCAGGACACGAGCTTCGCCGCTGGTCGCAAAGACGAGGCCAGCGAGAATCTTGAGGGTGGTGCTCTTCCCGGCGCCGTTGGGCCCCAGGAGACCTAGAATCTCGCCGCGCGCAGACGTGAGCGTCAAGCCATCGACGACGCGCCGTGGGCGCGACCGCCAGAAGCCGACCGAGTAGTCTTTCGTCAGCGCGCGCGTCTCGATGGCAACATCGGACATGGGCGCGTCAAACTGTGACGCGTGTCAACTAGGCCCGCAGTAGGGCGCATTCGCCAACGGCCGCCTCGGCGAGGCGTCCCTACCTAGGTCTCTACTGCGAGCTCGCCTTGCGCAGCTCGTAAGCAATGACCGCGTCGAGGACATTGGGTGGCGGGAGGCCATCCAGCTTCACGCCGTTGATGAAGATGGTCGGCGTGGCTGAGACGCCGAGCGTGCTGGCGAGGGCGACGTCGGTCTTCACGCCTTCCAAGGCGGATTGGTAACGGGTGTCGAACTGCTGGACACCGCCGACATCGCGTGCTGCGGTCCGCACGGTCTCTGGCGTCATCGCTCCTTGATTGCCGTAAAACCATTCCTCCAGCGCGACGTCCTTCTGCTGCTGGCGGGCGAGCCGAACCGCGGCCGCCGCCTCGCATGCCGCCGCATGCACGTCGCGCTTGACGCTCGTGTTGCACTCGGGCTCGAGCGGGAAATCCTTGACGAACAGCTTCACCTGACCGGGAGCCTCCTGTTCCCACCGTTCGAGCAGTGGCTTGTACATGTTGTGGGCGTTGGCGCAGGCGGGACACTGAAAGTCGTTGAACTTCACAATCACGACCTTGGCGCCCGCCGCGGCGACCGGCACGATGCTGCGCGGCATGGCATCGAACGCTCTCTCGACCTGCGCACGCTCCTCAGGTGCGAGCTCGCGCTGGACGGCTTGTGCCTGAGTCGCGCCGCCCTCCTGTGCCGAGACCGTGGCCGCCTCGCGTGGGAAGTACGCGATGGCCGTGGTGGCGCCAGCGAGAAAGAGCAGCGTGAGGCCCAACGCGATCGGGTTCCGTGCAAGGCCGCGAAGGTCGTGGCGAACGAACTGAGGGAGCGTGCGCATAGGAAGTCTCATGATCACGTTGGCCACCACGAAGAGCCCGATGGCAGCGACATACGTGATCAGGCAAATGATGCAGATGGTCTTCAGCAGGAAGAACGTTGCATAACCCAGATACAAGACGAACGCCAAGCCGACCGAGGACAACAGAACGACCACGCTCATGGCCGATTGGCTGCCCCGGTGGTCGGCCACCAACAAGAGCGAGACGGCCGTGAAAAACAGGGCACCAAGGACGGCCACGGGGATGCCCAAGTAGCTGCCGTACTGACTCAGGTACGCGCTCGCGCAACTCCAGGTCGCGTTGATGTCACAGATGCTCTGATAGTCCGGGATGGTCAGGAGCTGATAATGCACGAAGGCAGCGGCTACCGATGCGGCGAGCCCCAACAGCGCAAAGGCCGCCAGAAGCCACTTCACAGGGTGCTTCCTGGACATCTCCTCGGGTCTGTTCCCGGGCCTCTTCCCCTGCTGCTTCCCCTGCTGTTTCCCGGGGCCTGCATCCGCCTTCGTCATGCCTTCTCCCAGCGTGGTTGCTGGCTGGATCGTAGCACGAGCGCCGCGGAGGGCCCCGGGCGCGGTCTTCCGGCGCTACCTGATGGGGTGCACGGTCTGCGTCGGCGGGCTGGTCATCTCCGCCTCGCTGGGCGCGGCGCCGCCCGTGTTCTCCCAGATCGCGATTGACGCGTCGCTCGCGAAGCCGCGGCTTCCCGTCTGGCCCAGCGCGACGGGTACGGCTGTCGCGTAGTAGCCGGTCGTGGTCGTGGTGCCGTTGCAGTCGATCGGACCGTCAGCCGCACCACTGGCAGCCGTGAGGCCAACCGTGTATCCGCTCTTGACCGCCGTCGGGCCACCGGTGAGGTCTGCACCGAGAAATGCCTGGCCTGTACCACCGCACGGGATGCCGAGTGTGGGCAGCGCGTCCGCAAATCCCCCCCCGGCAGCGGTAGCAGAGTACACCTGCTGGGCGCCGCCAATGGCCTTCAGGGAGGCTAGCGCGGACGCTTCATTGGCGGCCGTGCGCGACCTCATCAGATTGGGAATCGCAAACGCCGCAATGATGGTGATGATGGCCACAACGATCAGAAGCTCAATGAGTGTGAAGCCGTGGCTGTCGCGCGCGGTCATAAAATCCTCCGGACGAGTGACGGACGCCTCGGCGAGACGTCCCTACCTTCCACCCTGGTAGGGCGCGTTCGCTGAACGCGCCGTGCTGTGAACTAGGGCACGAAACGTTGTTTGCTCTGCCTCGCGACGAGCAATCCGCGTGCCCGTCGCCGCTCGATCCAGTGCGCACCCGCAACTCCCTGTCCGACAATCCCTTCGGTCGATGCACCCTGAAATCCCACGTACTCGCCCCTCTCATCCTGCGGCGTACGCCAACTCCGGTCAAGGGCAGGGTAACAGGGTAACAGGGTGACTGGGTGACTGGGTGACAAGGTGAGGAGGTTATTCGGGCAACGGGAGGCTGCGGCGTATGCGGTTGGCCTACGACGCTCAAACGACCTCATCACCTTGTCACCCAGTCACCTAGTCACCACGTCACGCCCTGCCCCCCTTTAGACGTTCGCTGCACTACGACAGACGGCCAATGAGCTCGAAGAGCGGCAGATAGAGCGATACGACGAGGCCTCCCACCACGATGCCCAGAACGAGGATCAACGTGGGCTCGGCGAGCGTGACGATTGTCTGTGTCGCTCGGTCCAGCGCCTCCTCGGCCGTCTCGGCGGCCCGGTCGAGCATCGTGTCGAGCGCGCCCGTCGTCTCCCCGATCCCGACCATCTGAAGCATCAGGGGAGGCCAGTCCCCTGTGGCTCCCAGCGCATCCGAGAGCAGCTCACCACTCGCGGTGCGGCTCCGCGCGGCTACCAGCCTCATCTCCACCACCCGGTTACCGGCCGTCCGCGCCGCTACGTTCAGCGCTTCGATGAGTGGGACGCCGGCGGCAACGAGCGTCGAGAGCGTCCGGCAGCACTGCGCCGTCGCGGCGTCTCGAACCAGCCGGCCGAGGCCCGGAATGCGCAAGATGGCACGGTCCAGGAGCAGTTTGCCCCGCGGCCGCCGGTAGGTCAGACGCAGGCCGAGCACGGCGAGCGCCGCCGAACAGACGGACGCGGGCGCGATGGCCACGAGCGCGGTGCTCGCTGCGACCACGAAGCGGGTCGGCCAAGGGAGTGGGGCGTCGAGGCCTGCGAAGAGGGACGCGAACACCGGCACGACCTTCCACACCAAAAGCAGGACCACCACGACGGTGACTCCAGTGACAACCGCAGGATACATGAGCGCCGCGCGCAGCCGCGTGAGGAGTGCCGCGTGACGCTCGAGATGACTGGCGACGCGGGCAAGGGTGGCCGCCAGCGCTCCCGCACGCTCGCCGGCCGCCACGGTGCTCGTGTAGACGGAGCCGAAGATCTGCGGATGACGCGCCATGGCCTCCGAGAGGGCCGTTCCGCGCGCCACGTCGTGCACGAGCGTCCGTATCACCTCGGCAAAACGAGGCGGCGCGGCCTGTCGTGCGAGCAGGTCGAGCGCCTGCACGAGCGGAAGACCAGCCGCAAGGATTGCCGCGAGTTGCCGCGTTGCGGCGGCCAGCTTGCGCGCGCCGACCCCTCGTTTGGGTCGTCGCGCGCTCGCTCGGCGCATCTCGAGTCGCGTGACGACAAGACCGTCGCGCCTGAGCGCCTCGGCCACCGCCTCCGCCGTGGCCGCGTCTCGCCTGCCCGTCACCGCCCGTCCATCGCGATCTCGTCCGGTAAAGACAAATGTGGGCATTGCCTTCGTTGATGGTAGGGACGCCTCGCCGAGGCGTCCTAACGGCGCGTTCGGCGAACGCGCGCCCTAATCCTTGGTGCTACTACGTTTCTCGAAGGACTTCCTCGATGGTCGTGATGCCATCGCGTACCTTCCGCAAACCGCTCTCTCGGAGCGTCTGCATCCCCTCGTCTATCGCTTGCGCGCGTAGCCGGTGGAGCGGCGCGCCGTCAATCACGAGCTCGCGCAGCGATTCAGTCATGCGCATCACCTCGAAGAGCCCGATGCGCCCTCGATAGCCCGTTTGGTGGCACCGCGGGCAGCCACTGGGGGAGACAGAGGTCAGCGGCGCGGCGTCTTCATCGGCGAGCCCGAGCGAGCGAACGACGTGCGGCGGGACGGCTTCGGGCCGGCAACAGAAGGGACACGCGCGCCTGACAAGGCGCTGCGCACACACGAGCGAGACCGCGCCGGCCACGAGGAAGGGCTCGATACCCATGTCGACCAGGCGCATGACCGCCGCCGCCGCGTCGGTGGTGTGCAGCGTCGAAAAGACCAGGTGTCCTGTGAGGGCGGCGCGCACGGCGATTTGTGCGGTCTCGCGATCACGAATCTCCCCAACCAGCAGCACGTCCGGGTCCTGCCGCAAGAACGCACGCAGGACCGCTGCAAAGCTCAGGCCAATCGCTTCGTGCACTTGGACCTGTGTGAGACCAGGCAGGTGGATCTCGACCGGGTCCTCGACCGTGAGGACGTTGCGGTGCGTGGTGTCGAGGCGAGCGATCGCGGAGTACAGCGTGTTGGTCTTGCCGCTGCCGGTCGGTCCCGTCACGAGCACCATCCCCCACGGGCGCGCGACCGCCGCCTCGAAGGCCGACTGCGCAGACGGCTCCACGCCAAGCGCGCCAAGATCGAGACGAAGCTGTTCGCGGTCCAGCAGTCGGAGCACGAGCTTCTCGCCGTGGAGCGCGGGCAATGACGAGACGCGTACGTCCAACAGACGGCCCAACGCACCAGCGAGGCGCAGCCTGATTCGTCCATCTTGGGGTAGGCGGCGCTCGGCGATGTCGAGGTCGGCGAGCACCTTGATGCGTGCGACGAGCGCGTCGCGCACGCGGAGCGGAAGCGCCATCACCGGGTGCAGCACCCCATCGACGCGGAGGCGGACGCGCACGTCGCGCTCGCCCGGCTCCACGTGCACGTCGCTGGCGCCACGCTGGGCCGCCGCCCGCAGTAGCTCGTTCACCAGCGCCACGACAGGCGCCTCGTCGCCTGCGCTGGAAGCGACGGGGAGCTCGACCGCGACGCCCCCGCGCTGTGCTGCCTCGTCTCCTGACGCCGTCGGCTCCTGCTCGAGCCGACGCGTGGCCTGCTCGAGCGGCGCGCTCGCCGGATACTCGCCTTGCAGCGCTTCGTCTATCGCACGTTCAGATGCCACGACCGCATGCACGCGACAGCCGGTCAAGAAGCGCAGCTCGTCGAGCGCGCCAAGGTCGGACGGATCGGCCATCGCCACCGTCAACGTTCGACCGGACGTGTGCAACGGCAGAAGACGTCGTCGATGAGCCACGCTGGCGGGTACGGCTGCGAGAGCGTCCGCGGATGGAATCACCCGCGTGAGATCAACCGCGGGCACGCCGTAGTGCCAACCGAGGGCCGCCGCGATGTCCACTTCGGTGACGAGGTGCAGCGCGACGAGGCAAGCCTCCAGGCTGCCACCCTGGAGCTTTTGGTGCTGCTCGGCAGTTTCAATCTCCCCCTTCGAGAGGATGCCGGCGTCGACGAGGAGCTGGCCCAGTGCGATGGTCACGCCTCGTCTAGGAGCAAACTCCCTGCCCGCCGGCACCAGCGTCTGGGCGGGCAAAAAACCGGCGCCTTCTGCGTGTAGCCCCCTGCTGGAGTGCGAAGCCTGCAACGATAAGAACTGGTGAGATGGCAGTTTTTGCGCACCCGCAGAAGCCGGCCCGGGGCGAGGAAAATGGCTGCCGAACGAGGAAAACTGGCGTACGATTAGAAGGCTACGCGCCCCGCGACTCCCCAGCTGCGATCGGCCGGGGACTCGCTGTCGGCCCAATGGGCGTCAACCGCGAATGTCGGGGTCAGGTGCAGGGTCGCGCCGAGGCTTCCCACGGGGTGCGTGTCTCCTCCCACGGTATTGATGCGCACGCCGCCACGGAGGCCCAATCGGTAGCCGAGTAACCAGCGCTCGACGCCTGCAGCCAGGTTACGGCGCTCTCCAAGCACGGTGTCGGCACGTGTCAGGTCGGCATCGACGGCAAGGGCCCAGGCGCGCCGCGCCACCAGCGCCACGCCAATGCGTGCTTGGCGCGAGAGGGACAAAGCGGTCTCGTCGGGCGCCTCGAACGTGGGCTCACGTACATTCCGTACGACCACCCCCACGCGGAGGAGGCCGACCGAGGCCATCGCGCCAACGTCCAGATCGAAAGCGGTGCTGCTGTGACTGGGCAGATCTTCGGCTGTGTCGATCGGCCCCGTCCCCGCATCGGTCACGACCGCGTGTGCGGCACGGCCACGCACGAGCTTCAGCGTCGTCCCAATGGCGAAGCTGGGCACGATGGACTGCAAGAGGGTCACGCCGGCCTGCTGTGTCACGAGCGATTGAAGCTCTGACGTTCCAGACGCGGCCGGGCCATCGGTACGCGCTGTGGTCTCACTGAGGCGGTAGTAGCTGAGGCCCAGCTGGAGCGACGTCAATCCGATGAAGCTGGATGATGCCTGGCGCTTGGGCATCGCCGCAGCCTCTCGGACGCCGGCTTTCAGCTCCGCTCGCTCGACGACGGTGCTGAAGAGACCACCGAAGGCGAGGCCCGCCGGGTTCCAATACGTTGCCGTGGCATCGTCGGCAACGGCGACGAACGCGCCGCCCATGCCAAGGGCGCGGGCCCCGATGAGCTCGATGGGTTGCGCGGTAGCGCCGGCGGCCGAAACCGCCCAGCAAGTGATTATGAGCAAGAGGCGAAGCACAGGCATAATTGGAGAACTCGTTGGCGAGGCCGACAGGCCGCAGCCGCCACATGCGTCGCGGCTGGGGGAGGCGGCGGGTGGCGCGAACCATCGGTGGCACGTTCCCGTAATATACGGCGAGAGGCCCAGTTTTCAGCTCACCCCACCTGGGTTGGATGGATGGTTTCGCGATGACCGACCAGGTTCTGTCGCCCGCTGAGGCGCCGCAATTGTCGCTCTGGAGCCGCGTGATCGGGATTTTCACCGCGCCCAGAGACACGTTCGCTACGATTGTGGCGCATCCGCGCTGGCTGGGAGTGCTCCTCCTCACGACATTGGTCGGCGCTGGGGGCATGGCGGCCTTCGTCGCGACGCCAGTGGGCGAGCAGGCGGTCCTCAACGAGCAGATCCGGCAGCAGGAGAACCGGGGTCAGCCGATGTCATCCGAGGACGTGGCGCGGTTCAGGGAGTTCGCGCCGAGGTTCAAGTTCTTCTTTCCGGCTGCCGTACTGGTCTTCGCACCGATTGTCGCGTTTCTCCTTGCGGGTCTCCTGTTGGGGTATGGCGCTATCCTCGGGGGGAGCGGCGCCTACAAACAGGTGCTCGCGATTGTGACCCACTCCGGGGTCGTGACGCTGCTACAAGCGGTCGTGCTGCACCCGCTGAATTACCTTCGGGGATCGATGCAAACCACGACGACGCTCGGCGCGTTCTTCCCAATGCTGGCACCGGATGGCTTCATGGGGCGCCTGTTCAACTGGGTAGAGCTATTCATGCTCTGGCAGATCATACTGATGGCGATTGGGCTCGCCGTGCTGTATCGCCGCCGCACGGGCCCGATTGCCTGGACGCTGCTAGGCGTTTATTTCGCCATCGCGCTGGCGGTCGTTTGTTACCAGACCTTTGTCGCGGGAGCTTGATGAGATGAACTATCAAGAGCTTCGTCCCGTACGTTTCGTCAAGCGAAGAAGGAAGCTGTCGATCGCCGTCGGCATCTCGCTGCTCCTCGTCGCGCTGGTGGTGGCCAACCTGGCGTTCCGACGCGAGGCTGGCAAGCCAGTCACCGTCGAGGCGGTCCAGCGGCGCGACCTGGAATCGGTCGTGACGGCGTCCGGCACGATTCAGGCCAGGCGGACGGTTGAGATCAGCGCAGACGTCGCGGGCCGCATCACGAAACTTGCCGTCGACGAGGGACAGCGCGTGAAGGCCGGTCAGTTCCTCATGGAGATCGACCCGCGTATGTTCCGGTCGCAATATCAGCAGAATCAGGCGGGGTTGGCGGCCGCGCAATCGCAGCTCACCGAGCAAGACTCCACGATCGAGGCTGGGCGCCAGAACGTCGAGCTCGCCCGAGAGAACTTGCGGCGCCAGCAGGAGCTGTGGGCGCAGGAGCTGACGACGCGTGAGGCGCTCGACCAGGCACAGAACGACCTCAAGGTCAACGAAGCCGACCTGCGTGCGCGCGTGCAGGCGCTCAAGACGCTCGAAGCGCGCGTCCGCGAGCAGCAGGCTGCCGTTGCCAATGCCGGTTACCAATTGAGCAAGGTGCGCATCGAATCGCCCATCGAAGGTCTCGTCGTGCGCCGCGCCGTCGAGGAGGGAGAGACCGCCGTGGTCGGCACGATGAACAATCCGGGCACCGTGCTGTTGACGATTGCGGACATGTCCGTCATCGAGGCAGAGCTCGAGATCGACGAAACGGATATGCCGACGGTCGACCGGGGCCAGTCAGCCTCGGTGAGCATCGATGCGCTCACCGGCCGCACCTTCAACGGTCAGGTGACGGAGGTTGGCAATAGCCCCATTCAGGCGACGACGGGCGTGACCGGCACGACGGGGCAGCAGGCCACGACGTTCAAGGTGGTCGTGACGGTGAACGGCGAGATACCGCAGGTGCGACCGGGATTCACGTGCACGACCGAGATCATCACGGCCACCCGGAAGAACGCGATGACGGTGCCGATTCAGGCGCTGGCGGTTCGTGACGTCGTCTACGACCGGGCGGGCAACATCGTTCGACAGGAGAGCGACAGTCAGGAACAAGGGGGGTCCGGGTTCGCCACCGCCTCTGCCCAGGAGTTGCCGGCTGGTCAAACGCGCAAGGAAGAGGAAGGTGTCTTCGTGCTGCGCAACGACCAGGCGATATTCATGCCTGTGAGGACCGGCATTGCAGGCGATCGCCACTTCGAGCTCCTATCAGGACTCAGAGGAGGTGACCAGGTCATCACCGGTCCGTTCAGCTCGGTGCGCGAGCTCCAGGACGGTGATCAGGTCAAGTTGCAGGCGCCGCAGTCCACGCGGCGATAACCTCGATGCCGTTCACCTAGCTCGTTGCACGCAGTAGCGATGGGTAGGGCGCGTCAGCCTCCCGCGCCGTCACGGCCGCCTCGGCGAGGCGGCCCTACCACATACCAACGTCATGGTCGCCATCCTCGACGCCATCAAGATCGCGCTGACCGCCATCTGGGCGAACAAGCTCCGCTCGGTCATGATGGTGCTCGGCAACATCGTGGCGGTGACATCGATCATCGCGGTCGTCTCGCTGGTACAGGGGATGAACGGCTATGTGGCCGACGCCATCTCCTCTCAGGTCGGCATCGGCACCTTTCGTGTCGAGCGCATGGGCCTGATCACGAGCCGCGACGAGTTTGAGCGTGCCGCGGGCCGGCCGAATGTCACGTTGGCCGATCGGCGCCTTCTCGGTGATTGGAGCCCTCTGTTCGACGAGGTGATGGCAGAGATCGGCAATTCGGCGAACGTCTCGTTTCGTGAGAAGACGCTGGACGCCATTCAGATCCGCGGGGTCTCCGAAGAGTACACGGAGTTTGCGGGCTTCGATGCGGCGGAGGGCCGTCTGCCGAGCCAGCTCGAAGTGCAGCGCAACCGGCCGGTCGCGTTGCTCGGCGCAGACATCGCCGAGCAGCTGTTCGTGACGCGCAGCCCTATCGACCAGTTCATCCGGATCAACGGTTATCCAATTCGGGTTGTGGGTGTCAGCGAGCAAAAGGGCTCCATGTTCGGCAACTCGCAAGACGAGTTCGTCGTGATTCCGCTGGGCGTCGCGCTGCGCTGGTTCGGCACGCGACGCTCGCTCGACCTCACGGTGAAGGTGGCCGACCCGGCGCAGATGGACGAGGCGATGGATGAAGCGCGGCTCGCGATGCGGATTCGGCGGCACCTGCGTCCCAAGGATCCGGATAACTTCGGCATTGTGACCTCCGACACGCTGATGGACTTCTGGCGCAGCTTCTCGCAAGGAGCGTTTGCGCTCCTCATCGGCATCGTCTCGGTCTCGCTCGTGGTGGGCGGCATCGTGATTATGAACATCATGCTCATGGTGGTGAGCGAGCGGACGCGCGAGGTGGGGCTTCGGAAGTCACTGGGTGCGCGGCGGCGCGACATCGTCTGGCAGTTTCTGACGGAGTCGACCACGCTCTCGATGATGGGCGGGATCATCGGAACGATGCTGGGGTTCAGCGCGGCCATGATCGTCACGGCGTTCACGCCGTTACCGGCGAGCATCAGCCCATGGTCCGTGGCACTTGGCGTCGGGATGACCGCCGTCGTGGGCCTCTTTTTTGGTCTCTATCCTGCGATGCGCGCGGCGCGCCTCGACCCGATTGAGGCACTGCGCAAGGAGTAGTGAGGCGTGGGCTTTCGTAGCGGCCTCTTCACGGATATTCTGGGGCTCGCGTGGGACACGCTGAGAGCGAACAAGCTCCGCTCGTTCCTCACCATCCTTGGCGTCGTGATTGGCGTCACGTCAATCGTCTCGATGACCTCGCTCGTTCTGGGATTCGAAGACTCGGTCAAGTCGCTCTTTCGTCAGATGGGCACGGACACCCTTTATCTGGTGAAGATCCCCTTCGGCGGCGGCCGAGACGATAAGGAGTTTCTCGCTTATCTGCGCCGCCCGGACATCACGATGGCGGACGCCGAGGCCATTCAGCGGAACATCCCGTCGGCCGACGTCATCAGCATGGCGTACGGTGCGATGGGCCAAGGCCGGCAAGAGGAGATGGTGTACGGGAGCGAGAAGACGAGACCCATGACGGTCTTCGGCGTCAGCGAGGAGTGGCTGTCGACGAACTTCATGGAGCTGGACCAAGGACGCTTCTTCACGACGGTCGACGTCGATCGCCGGCGCCAGAGCGTGGTGCTGGGAAGCGAGCCTGCGCGTATCCTGTTTCCCAACGTGGATCCAATCGGCAAGCGGATACGCGTGGGACCGCGGCAATTCACGGTGGTGGGCGTGTTCGGGAAGCGGCCGAGCATCGCCATCGGCAATCCGGATCAGTTCGCCGTGATGCCGTACACGACCTACGCAAAGCTCTACGACCCCTACAATCAAATCCGAGGGATCCGATTCCTGAACTCGATGCTTGCTGTCGTACCGGAACCGGGCATCAGCCGCGACGAGGTGATTGATCAGGTCAGCGAGCTCATGCGCGCGCGGCATCGGCTGCGGCTCGATCAAGAGAACGATTTCGCGATCATGACCTCCGATGCGATGACGGCGCTCTTTGATCAGATTACGCAAGGCGTCTTCCTAGCGCTGATCATCATCTCCTCGATCGCGCTGATGGTAGGCGGTATCGGCGTCATGGCAATCATGACCATCTCGGTGACCGAGCGGACGCGCGAGATCGGAGTCCGCAAGGCCATCGGTGCACGCCGGCGCGAGATTCTGTGGCAGTTCTTGCTCGAGGCGGTCTTCCTCACGTCGATCGGCGGCCTGCTGGGCATCATCACCGGGGCGAGCATCGCGCTCGGGGTGAATCGGTTCGTAGGCTGGGCCGTTCTCATGCCGTGGTGGTCGTTCGCGGTCGGACTCGCCTTCTCGGGAACGGTGGGCATCGTCTTCGGCATGCTGCCCGCCTTCAAGGCCGCACGTCTCGATCCCATCGAAGCGCTCCGCTACGAGTAGCCCAACCTGCCAGGGCCGGCGCGAGCCCAACCTGCTAGGGCCGGCGAAGCCGGCGCGGCATGAGGGGGGAGCCGTGGCCAGAGGCCACGGTTCCCCCAACTTTCGATTGGTGACAGGAACCGGCCCCCCTCGCTAGAGTCCCCATAGCTTTCCTCTCGTACACGGCGAGCGCGGAGTATCGCGGCCGGACAGCCGCCTGATTCGTCAGCTGCGTGTCCGGCATGCGACCGTCTCCGCCTCGGCTGCGCCAGCTCGACTGGAGCCCGGCACCTGTGGGAAGCATCCATCAGGACCACGTCCGCTGTCGTTTCCGCACAGATGGAGCAAGCCTCCTGGCCCGATCCTGCCTCGCCGACAACAATCATGTCGGGCTGTAGGTTGATGATCGCCGCCAGCCCGAAGCGGACCACGGGGTGGTCATCGACGATGACGACACGAATCCTTGATGGCATCTCGCCCCATGCGCGGACGAATCGCTACTTCACCGCGGGTTCCTTCCATTCGATCACCGCGCGCTGCGTGCGGAGCGTGCTCATGAGTGCTCGCGTGTCGATGTCTTGAACGGGGATATTCGCATCCACGGCCATCTTGGCCGCCACGCCGGCCGCCTGGCCGATGATCATGTACTGCGGCTCCATTCGCAGCGTTGAATACGCGACGTGCGTCGCCGAGAAGCACACGGGCACGAGAAGGTTCGTCATCTCCGTCTTCTTCGGCAGCATGAGGCGATAGGGAATCTGATACGGCGTGACCGGCACCTGCATGTCGCCTTCGTTCTCGACGAAGCCTTCGGCGTCGACGATGCGTTGAATGTTGTGGGAATCGCTGTTGTAAGAGCCCATGCCGATGACGTCCGGCTTGGTGAGATCCTGCTGGATGTCCTTCTGTGACATCACGTACTCGCCGATCATCCGCCGCGCTTCGCGCACGTAGAGTTGGTGCGGCCAGTGTCCGGTATCCAGGAACTCGTCCTTGCACAAACCCCATGGGGCCATCTCGTCGTGCAGCTCCTTCGGCACCCGGGGGTCGTTCTGCAGGAAATAGAAGAAACCCTGGACGTAGTCCGCGTGTGCCTGCCAGATTCGTTCGCGCGTGGCATAGTCAGCGTCGGGATACTCGTAGTTGCCGCCGATGTAGTCGGTCGAGAACGCCCCATTGTTGTTCGTATCGGTCTTGCCGTGGGGCAGTGGATCCGGCTTCATGACGTCTGCCAGCGACCAGGGTTGCTTCAGGCGATACATCGGATCTCCGTCGATCGGTTCTCCGGCCGCCGCGCCGCTCTCGGTCACTGCCCGCTTGATCTTGTCCATCTCTCCCAGCATCAGCGCCAACAACTCGTACCGCTTCGGGTCGTACTCGCGGGGTTTCGGGAACGGGACGCGGTTCTCTGGAACCTTCGTCATACAGACGCGAAAGTTGTAGGCCTGCACCTTCTTGTCAGGTGAGCCTGCGGGCGTCTTCCGCTCCGATGAAACCTCTGGGAGCAACTCGCCCTCCTCGTCAACGGCACGGATCTGCACCTGGAACTGATGCTTCGGCGTGCGGTCTCGTACGCCGGCGAGCGATTCCCCGTACTCGTCGGTGCCTTCGCGGCCCCACGTATACGAGACGCCCGCTTGCGCCATGAGATCACCCTCGTACGTCGCATCGGCAAAGATCTTGGCCGTGAACGTCGTGCCGTTTTCCATCACAATCGACTCGATTCGTCCGCGGTCGGTTCTCACGCCGGTCCCTTCACGCAAGCGGTGCCGATAGAAGACCTCGACGCCCGACTCCTCGACCAGCTCTTTGAAGATCTCCTCTGCAACGTGCGGCTCGAGATGCCACTGAATCGGCACGCCATACTTCTTCCCTGCGCGCTCGTAGTACTCGAGCGCATACCCGCCGACGACCTCCTTTTGTCCGAAGTCCGTCCAGCCGAGGCCGCCAGACACCATGCCGCCGAGATGATCGCGCGGCTCCAGCAGCGCCACACGCGGCACGCCTTCACGCGCGGCGGAAACCGCGCTCATCACACCGGCAGCTGTCCCACCGTACACGACGAGATCGAAGTTACGAGGCTGCGCCGCGGCCGGCGACTGAATCACAGCGACCAATCCGACGGCAAGCAGCAGCATCTTCAGTCGCAACATCCACGCAACTCCAGCGGGGGGCAACCATGTCGTCCGAGACCTAGGAATGACGACATGGTAGCATGGGGCAATATCACAGCCAGCCCGTCCGGGAGCGGCTCCATGGGAGACCGGCGTGTCGACGAGGCCCGCGCGAGGCTCGTGGCAGCGCAGGCGTTGGCCAAAAGGAACAGGTAGGAGCTCCCCCCGGCTTGAGCGAGCCCGGCATCTGACATACGATCCCCTTTTACCCGACAGGTCACACGCTCGTTACCAGCGGGAGGGTGCCGCGTATGAAAGTCTTCGATGCTCCTAGCATCCGGAACATCGCCTTGGTCGGCCACGGCGGCGCGGGCAAGACTCAATTGACGGCGGCGATGCTCTTCGATGCGGGCAGCGTCAATCGGCTGGGCAAGGTTGATGAGGGCACGTCGCCCACGGACTACGACGAGGAAGAGATCGCCCGGCAGCACACCCTCTCGGCAACGCCGGCCTGGCTCGAGTGGCAGAAGACCAGGATCAACCTCATAGACACACCCGGTTTCGGCAACTTCTTGAGCGACGCCGCGGTCGGGCTGCGTGTCGTCGAGGCGGCCGTCGTTGTCGTGGACGCCGTTGCCGGCGTCGAGGTACAGACCGAAAAAGTGTGGAGCCTTGCATCTGAGACAGGCCAACCGCGCGTGGTGGTCCTCAACCGCTTCGATCGGGAGCGGGCCAGCCTCGAGCGCTCACTCGGCTCGCTGCGCGAGACGTTTGGCCGCACGATCGTTCCGGTGACACTGCCGCTCGGCGAGGAAAAACAGTTTCGCGGCGTCGTCAACCTGCTCACGATGAAGGCGTTGACCTACGAGACGAGCGGTGACAGCGGGACATTCGTGGAGGGAGAGATCCCGCCAGAGTTGGCCGCGACGGCGAAAGACGCACGGGAGGCGCTCGTCGAGATGGTTGCCGAGGCGGACGATGCCCTGATGGAGCGCTTTTTCGAAGAAGGAGCGCTGACCGACGAGGAGCTGGTGAGCGGCCTGCGAGCGAGCGTCCACAGCGGTAAGTTGGTCCCACTGTTCACGACGTCCGCGCTCCTCAACATCGGCATTCATCCCCTGCTCGACGCTCTCGTGTCGCTCCTCCCGTCGCCGGTTGATCGCCCATTCCCCGCCGTCGAGCGGGGGAGCGGCTCGACGACGCAGGTTTCCGCGGCAGCCGACTCACCGTGCCGCATCTTTGTCTGGAAGACCGTCGCAGATCCGTTCGCGGGACGCATCACGCTGTTCCGCGTTGTCACCGGCACGCTGAGAGCCGACTCGACACTGGAGAATCTCACACGCGACACGCAGGAGCGCGTCGGGCATCTACTCGTGCCACAGGGGAAGCAAACCACGCAGGTGTCCGAGCTGCGCGCAGGCGATCTGGGCGCCGTCGCGAAGCTGAAGGAAACACAAACCGGCGACACGCTGGCCGAGAAGTCCGCGGATCTGATGTTTCCTTCCTTCAAGTGGCCGGAACCTCTACTCTCCTATGCGGTCGAGCCGAAGAGTCGAGCCGACGAAGAAAAGATCAGCTCCGCACTGCATCGGCTCCAAGAGGAAGATCCAACCATTCAATCGGGACGCGATCCGCAGACAAAGGAGCTGCTCATCTCCGGGCAGGGCCAGATGCACATCGAGGTGACCGTCGCGAAGCTCAAGCGCCGCTTCGGCGTGGACGTCAACCTCAAGCTTCCGCGCATCCCGTATCTGGAGACAATCACGGCGGCAACGGAGGCACACGGCCGTCACAAGAAGCAAACCGGTGGACACGGCCAGTTCGGCGACTGCAAGATCCGCGTCGAGCCGCTAGCGAGAGGAGAGGACTTCGCGTTCGTGAACGACATCTTCGGCGGCGCGATTCCGCGCCAGTTCATCCCGGCGGTCGAGAAAGGCATTCAGGATGCTCGGGTCAAGGGGTACCTCGCGGGCTACCCGATGGTCGACTTCCGTGTCACGCTCGTCGACGGACAGTTTCACCAGGTCGACTCGAACGAGCTCTCGTTCAAAGTCGCAGGCGCCCTGGCGTTCAAGGATGCGATGGCGCGCGCCAGGCCGACGCTGCTCGAGCCGATCATGAACGTCGAAGTCTATTCGCCAAACGAGTATGCAGGCGATTTGATGGGAGACCTCAACAGCCGGCGAGGCCGGATCTCCGGCATGGAGGCGCGCGGCACGATGACGGTCATCCGTGCTCAAGTGCCAATGGCCGAGATGTTGACGTACGAGCAGACGCTCACATCGTTCACCGGCGGTCGAGGCTCGTATTCAATGGCCTTCTCGCACCACGAAGAGGTGCCCGCTCACCTTCGGCAGAAAGTCATCGCGACGGCGAAGGCTGAGCGCGGAGAGGTCGTAGAAGAAGAGGTCTAAAGGCAGGAACCCCGATTCCTGAATTCTATTGTTCTTTCTTCCGAGCGCGCTTGGGCGTGTCGCTGGGCTCCGTGGCGCGGGCCTTGCTCTTGCGCCTCGTGCTCTCATCTTCCGAGCTTGCCTCGGTCTCTGGTGAGCGCTCCGGCTGGTCGCCGCTCTCCGAGCTTTGCGCGCCGCCCCGCAAGCGGCGTGCGGCAGCGCGGAGGCGCCCACCCACTTTTCGTTTCGGCGCGGACGTCGCCTCCGGTGTCGGCCGCGCGTCGTACTCACTGCCGATGAGCTCGAGCTGAGCAATCGCGGCGCCGTCGCCACGACGAAAGCCAAGCTTCAGAATCCGTGTGTAGCCGCCAGGCCGACCCTCGAAGCGCGGCGCTACCGTATCGAACAGCTTGGCGACCACTCCCCTGTCCGAGAGATCGCGCAGCACGAGCCGGCGGGCGAACAGCTTCTGCGCCGGCGTCTTTTCGCCATTCTGACTGCGCTTGGCAATCGTGATGAGACGCTCGACGAAGGGCCGCAGCTCTTTCGCCTTCGGCAGGGTCGTCTCGATGCGCTCGTGCCGGATGAGTGCTGTAGCCTGGCTACGGAGCAACGCCATCCGATGTTCGGAAAGGCGCCCGAGCTTACGGTGGGCAAGACGGTGTCTCATGGTACTTCGCTGAGTAGTGGCCAGTGGTCAGTGGCCAGTGGCACTCGTCACTCCGATGGCTGACCGGCCGGTTGGTCCAGCCGCATGCCGAGGCCGAGGCCCATGCTCGTGAGAATCTCTTTGATCTCGTTGAGCGACTTGCGGCCGAAGTTCTTCGTCCGGAGCATCTCTGCCTCGGTCTTCGTCACGAGCTCACGGATGGTTCGAATGTTGGCGTTCTTGAGACAGTTGTACGACCGTACCGACAGCTCCAGCTCGTCGACGCTCTTGTCGAGTATGTCGTTGTGCGGGACGGACGCTCCGTCGCCGGACGTGTCGAGCCCCTCCTCGAGGTCTTCCTCGATACCGACAAAAATCGTGAGGTGCTCGCGAAGCAGGCGCGCGGCGAGTGCCACCGCGTCGGGCGGAGTGATCGACCCGTTGGTCCACACGTCGAGCGTAAGGCTGTCATAGTCGGTCGCCTGCCCGACACGCGCCGCCTCGACGAGATAGTTCACCTTCTTGACCGGCGAGTGAACCGAGTCGACTGGAATCCAGCCGATCCCGAGGTCTTCATCGAAGTTTCGGTCCGCGGAGATATAGCCGCGCCCCTTCTTCAGCCGCATTTCCATGTGCAGGTGGCCGCCGTCGGCGACGGTGGCAATGTGCGCATCGGGCTCGAGGACGTCCACGTCCTGGTCTACCTGGATGTCACGCGCCAGCACGGCTCCTGCCTTGTCCGCACGGACATAGAGCACCTTGGTCTCGTCACCATGCAGCTTCAGTGGCACCTGCTTCAGGTTCAAGATGATGTCGGTGGCATCCTCGACCACGCCAGGGATGGGTGAGAACTCGTGCTGCACACCATCGATCTTGACTGCCGTGATGGCAGCCCCCTCGACGGAGGATAGCAACACGCGCCGCAGCGCGTTCCCGATCGTGGTGCCCCAGCCTCGCTCGAATGGCTGAGCGGAGAACCGCCCAAACCGATCGGTCAGCGTCTCTCGATCCACCTCCAACCGCTTCGGACGCTGAAACCCTTTCCACAACATGGCTGATCCTTTCTTGCGTTCCGCAGCGCAGGCCTTTAGGCCTGCCAACGCCTCTGCAGGGCTGAAGCCCTGCGCTACCTTCTTACTTCGAATACAGCTCGACGATCAGTTGTTCCTGCACCGGCAAGCCGATTTGCTCTCGGGTTGGCAGCGCAAGGATCCGTCCCTGGAAATTCTGGCCATCGATGGCCAACCACTCGGGGATGCCGCGCCCCTTGACCTCCTCCATCGCATGCAGCACGAAGAGATTCTTCTGGCTCCTCGACCGCATCCCGATGACGTCGCCGGCCTTCACCGAGAAAGAGGGGACGTCGACCCTTCGCCCGTTGACGACGAAGTGCCCGTGGCGCACGAGCTGGCGCGCTTGGGCACGCGAGGTCGCGAATCCGAGGCGGTAGACGACGTTGTCCAGCCTCCGCTCGAGCAGCTGCAGCAACGTCTCACCGGTGATTCCACGCGTGCGCGCAGCGGTGTCGAAATAGCGGCGGAACTGGCCCTCGAGCACGCCGTAGATGCGCTTGACCTTCTGCTTCTCGCGCAGTTGGAGCCCATAGCCGGCGAGCTTGTTGCGCCGGGCGCGGCGGTTCTGCTGGCCGGGCGGCTGATTACGCCGCTCGATGGCACACCTATCCGTATAACAGCGCTCACCCTTGAGGAACAGCTTCATGCCCTCGCGGCGGCAGAGACGACAGACCGAACCAACGTATCGCGCCATGTTCTTCCTTGTGTGCTAGTCCCTATCCAACCGTATGCTAGTCACTACCCTACTACCGGTCGCGTCATGCCCGACCTAAAGGTCGGGCCTACAAATGCCATGTCATGCGCGGCCTCGCGGTCGACCTACACGCGCCTCCGCTTCGGGGGACGGCAGCCGTTGTGCGGGATCGGTGTGACGTCGCGAATGCTCCTGACGTCGAGACCGGCAGACTGCAGCGCGCGAATTGCCGATTCGCGGCCGGCACCCGGCCCCTTGATGCGCACTTCGACGCTGCGCATCCCGACCTGCTTCGCGCCGCTGACCGCGTTGATGGCGGCCTGAGTGGCCGCAAATGGCGTGCCCTTGCGCGAGCCCTTGAACCCAATGGCGCCGGCGCTCGACCAGGAGACCGTATTGCCTTCGGCATCCGTAATGGTCACGACCGTGTTGTTGAACGACGCCTGGATGTGGACCACGCCGTGGTGGACGACACGCTTCTCGCCGCGCCGCTTGAACGTCTTCTTCTTCTTCGGCTTCTTCCCGGTTTCGGGAGCCGCTCCATGCGTTGCTTCCGCTTTGGCCATGGGTTATACCGTCTTCTTCTTGGCGATGGCGCCCCGCCGCGGTCCCTTGCGCGTGCGCGCGTTGGTGTGCGTCCGCTGGCCGCGCACGGGGACGCTGCGGCGGTGTCGCAAACCGCGATAGCAGCCGATCTCCATGAGGCGCTTCACGTTCATCGAGATCTCCTTCCGGAGATCACCCTCGACGCCAGCTAGCTCCTCGATGACCCGGCTGATCGCGCGGACGTGCTCCTCGGTGAGATCCTTCACGCGTGTGTCGGCGCTTACCTCGGCCGCTTGGAGGATATCGTTGGATCGCTTGCGCCCAATCCCGTAAATGTACGTCAAACCGACTTCCACACGCTTCTGCCGCGGAAGATCGATGCCTGCAATGCGAGCCATAGTCTCTGGTCCTTGGTTCTTGGTTCTTAGTGCTTGGTGCGCCTTGGCATTGGGGCGCGCCGAAGCCGCGCCAAGGACCAAGAACCAAGCACCTCCCTACCCTTGCCGCTGCTTGTGCTTCGGGTTATCGCAAATGATCCGCACGACACCACGTCGGCGAATCACTTTGCATTTCGGACAAATGCGCTTGACCGATGCTCGGACTTTCATGTCACTGCATTCCTTGCACTGCGTTCCTTGTCACTGAGTAGTGGTCACTGACCACTGGCCACTACTCAGTGATTCTCCCAATGATTCGGCCTTTCGTGACGTCGTAGAGAGAAAGCTTGACGAGCACGCGGTCACCCTCGATCAGCCGAACGAAATTGCGGCGCACCGAATCGGTCATGTGCGCCACCACCGAGCCGCCCTGGCGTGAGTCGAGCGCCACACGAAACAGACGCCGCGGCAACAGCTCGACAATCGTTCCCGGCAGTCCCGCCGCTTCCTCCATCATGCCGGTCCGCCGATGCGCTACGACACGTCACAACCGGTGATGGACGGCAGCCACGGCGTCGAGCACCGCGCGACGCCCAGGCGCCTGGCGTGTCTCTGTCGGCCTAGGCAACAGCGTGAGGATGTCCGGGCCCGTGGTCGTCACGGCGATCGTGTGCTCGAAATGCGCCGAGAGGCTGCCGTCGACCGTCACAGCCGTCCAGCCGTCGCGCAGCACGCGCACCGCCGCCTTCCCCATGTTGACCATCGGCTCGATGGCCAAGACCATACCCTCGGCAAGCCGCGGACCGCGGCCTGGCGGGCCGTAGTTCGGCACTTGCGGCTCCTCGTGCAACCGAGTACCCACGCCGTGCCCCACGAACTCTCGGACCACCGAGTAGCCGTGCGCCTCGACGTGCGCCTGCACCGCGTGGCCGATGTCCGACACCCGTCGCCCGACCCGCACCTGCGCAATCCCAGCGTCGAGCGCCTGTTGCGTCACCTCCAGCAGGTGCTGCGTCTCCGCGGAGATGCGCCCAACCGGCAGGGTGACCGCACAGTCCCCGTAGTACCCGTCCAGGCGAACACCCATGTCAATCGACAGGATGTCTCCCTGTGCAAGCGAGCGATTGGACGGAAACCCGTGGACGACCTGCTCGTTCACCGACGCGCAGATCGTGTACGGGAACCCCCGGTACCCCTTGAACGCCGGCTCCGCCCCAGCGTCGGCGGCAAGCTGCTCCGCGCGCCAATCAATCTCCTGCGTGGTCGCCCCCGGAACCACTAGGGAGTGCAGCTCCTCCAGGATGCGCACCACGAGCTGGTTCGCGCGGCGCAACTTCTCGATTTCGGCTGGCGACTTACAGACGATCACGACTTCGCTCCGATCCGCTACCGATGGTCGGCGGCACTCGGCCGGTACGAGGCCCCTCGCGCCGCGCCGCTCACTTCACTGGCCAGACCGATCGCCGTGCGCATGGCTGCCGACACGTGATCCGGCGACTGATTGCCGTCGATCTCGAAGAACGTCGACCGCGGCCGGTAGTACTTCACGAGCGGCGCTGTCTCGATCTCGAAGACGTGCAGCCGCTTGCGCACGACGTCCACCGAATCGTCCGTCCGCTGCACCAAGGTGCCACCGCACACCGCGCACGGCGCCTCTTGCGGCGTCAGCGGACCGGCGTTGGCTCCGCACTGTGCGCAGATCCGACGCGAAGCCACGCGGCGCGCCAGCTCGTCGAGCGGCACCACAATGTGCAGTACCGTGAGCACGCCTCGGGTGCTCACCAGGGCATCGAGCGCCTCTGCCTGTCCAACGGTCCGCGGGAAACCGTCGAGCACGAAGCCTCGCCGGGTGTCCGGCTGCGAGAGGCGCTCCCTCACGATCTCGATCATCACCTCGTCGCCGACGAGCTGCCCAGCCTCCATGGTCGCTTTCGCAAGACGACCTAGGTCGGTTCCGGCGGCAACCGCCTCGCGCAGGATGTCGCCGGTCGCAATCCGCGGCACACCGTACTCACGGGCCAGACGCTCGCCCTGTGTTCCCTTACCCGCGCCGGGAGGACCGAGCATCACGATGTTGAGCACCACCTGGCTCTCGTCCACTCCTAGCCCCGCCGCCCACGGATCCTCGTGCGCTTCATGAACCCGTCGTAGTGCCGCATGATCAGCTGCGACTCCACCTGGTTCACGGTGTCCATCGCCACGCCAACGACGATGAGCAGCGAGGTGCCGCCGAAAAAGAACTGCACGTTTAAGCCCTCGGTCACGAACTGCGGCAGGACGGCGTCGAGCTGTTCTCCAATGAATGGGATTGGCGCCACCCTGAATCCCGCCATCAAGAACTCTGGCAACAACGCCACGGCCGCCAGATACAGCGCGCCCACCACGGTGAGACGGCCCAGAATTGTGTCGATGTACTCCGCCGTCCGCTTCCCCGGCCGGATCCCAGGGACGAATCCTCCATACTTCCGCATGTTCTCCGCGACATCGTCCGGGTTGAAGATGATCGCGACGTAGAAGTACGTGAAGAAAATGATCATCGACACGTACAGCAAGTTGTACAACGGCATGCCCGGATTCAACTGCTCGGACACGCGCCACGTCCAGCTCTCCGGCGGAAACGCCTGCGCAACCGTGATCGGCAACGCCAGCAGCGAGCTCGCGAAGATGACCGGGATGACGCCGCCGGTGTTCACCTTCAGCGGGATGTGCGTGCTCGACCCGCCGTACATCCGCCGGCCAACGACGCGCTTCGCATACTGGACGGTCACGCGCCGTTGTGCGCGCTCGAAGAACACGATGACCCCGACGACGACGACCATCAAGGCCACCAACAAGGCGACTCGAATGATGCCCATCTGGCCCGTCCGCATCTGGTCGATCGTCGCCAACACCGCCGACGGCAGCCCCACGACGATGCCGGCGAAGATGAGGAGCGACATCCCGTTCCCCACACCACGCTCGGTGATCTGCTCGCCGAGCCACATCACGAAGGTCGTTCCTGCCGTGAGCGTGAGCACGGTCATCAGCCGGAAGGCCAGGCCCGGCTCGTAGACCACCTGCACGCCGCCCGCCGTGTTCCCGAAGTTCTCGATGAAGAGCGCGATCGTGAACGACTGGATGACGGCCAAGACAATCGTCCCGTAGCGCGTATACTGCGTAATCTTCCGGCGTCCCAGCTCGCCTTCTTTCGACAAGCGCTCGAGGTACGGCCACACCACGGTCAGCAACTGCATGATGATCGACGCGCTGATGTACGGCATCACGCCCAACGCAAAGATCGTCATCTGCGACAAGTTCTGGCCCGAGAAGAGATCGTACAGGCCGAACATCGTGTTCTGGGCGTACTGGGCCGCGATCTCCTCGAGCGCGGCCGTGTTGATGCCCGGTGTCGTGATATGCGACCCCAGACGAAACACGGCGAGCAACCCGAGCGTGAACAGGACTCGCATCCTGAGCTCTGGGATCACCCAGATGTTTCGAAAGCTCTCCATAACGCTCTTTACACGCTGCTAGGTCAATGTCTCGACCGAGCCGCCGGCCGCCTGGATCTTCTCGGCAGCCTTGCCGCTGAACTTGTGCGCCTTCACGGCGAGCGCCACACTGATGTCACCGCGAGCCAACACCTTGATGGGACGCGCCTTCCCACGCAGCAGTCCTCGCGCGCGGAGGGCGTCGGGCGTAACCTCCGCGCCGGCCTCGAACGCCTGCGCCAGCACGTCGAGATTCACCACGGCGTACTCGCTTCGAAAGAGGTTGTGAAAGCCGCGCTTCGGCAAGCGACGATGCAGCGGCATCTGGCCCCCTTCGAAGCCGCGCTTGGTCCTCCACCCGGATCGCGACTTCGCGCCCTTGTGGCCGCGGCCTGCTGTCTTTCCGTGGCCGCTGCCAGGCCCGCGGCCGATCCGCTTCGCCGCGTGCTTGGCGCCCTCCGGCGGCTTGAGACTGCTCAAATCCATGGTTGCTCTCGATGAGTAGTCGTCAGTGGCGACTACTCAGAAACATGATCCACCTTCACTAGATGGCGCACCTTGGCAATCATGCCGCGTCTGGATGGATCGTCCTTCACAACGACCGTGTGGCCGATGCGCCGCAGGCCAAGACCGCGCACCACCGTCGCTTGCTTTCGGTCGTAACCAATCGTGCTGCGTATCAGCGTGATCCGCAGCGCTCCGCTGTCGCTCTGCCGCGCCGCGTCAGGCGCCACGGTGGATTCGACGGAGGTCTTCGTCATGTCGTCCTCATGCTCCCTGTGTCACGAGCTCTTCGGCCTGCTTGCCGCGCATCCGCGCGAGGCCCACCGGATCCTTCAGGAGCATCAGGCCAGCAAAAGTTGCCCGTACTACGTTGTGTGGGTTCGCCGACCCGAGGCTCTTGGTGACGATGTTCTGGATGCCTGCCGATTCGACCACCGCACGAACGGCCCCCCCGGCAATGATGCCGGTGCCCTCCGGCGCTGGCTTGAGCAGCACCCGGCCCGAGCCAAAATGTCCCACGACGGCGTGCGTGACGGTCGAGCCGTTGAGCGGCACGCGGATGAGCCCTTTCTTCGCCGTCTCGATGCCCTTCTTGATCGCTGACGGCACTTCTTTCGCCTTCCCAACACCGTAGCCGACGTGGCCCCGCCCGTCACCAACGACAACCAAGGCGCTGAAGCTCAAGTTCTTGCCACCCTTGACCACCTTCGTCACCCGGTTGATGGAGACGACGGTATCCTGCAGCTCGAGCTGGCTTGGATCGATCTTTTCGCGGAACTCCATGCGTAATCCTTATCCCTCGCTCGTAGCGCAGGCCTTTAGGCCTGCCACCGCCATCGTAACGTCAGGCAGGCCTAAAGGCCTGCGCTACGACGACCGAACAGAACCCCTCGTTAGAACTCGAGCCCTGCCTCGCGTGCGGCCTCCGCGACAGCACGCACTCGCCCGTGATACAAGAAGCCGTTTCGGTCGAAGACCACTCGCTTCACACCCCGTTCCAGCAATCGCTCCGCCACCACGCGGCCGATGAGGCGCGCGCCCGCCACGTTGCCCGACCGCGCGCCGTCGGCGAGCTTCCCGCGTACGTCCGGTTCCGTGCTCGAGGCGGCGGCCATCGTGCGGCCCACCGAGTCATCGACGATCTGCACCGAGATGTGCGCCACGCTCCGGAACACGACCAGTCGCGGCCGCTCTGCCGTCCCACGCATCTTCTTGCGAATCCGCAGCTTGATGCGGTGCCGGCGATCCTTCTTCGTTCGTATCTTCATCTCAGCTCTCAGCTCTCAGCGCTCAGCGATCAGCTTAGCTATCAGCTCGCTGACGGCTGATCGCTTCTTACGCACCGGTCTTCCCGACCTTCTTCTTCAGCACCTCGCCCGTGTAGCGAATCCCTTTCTGCTTGTACGGATCGGGCTTGCGCAGTGCCCGAATGTTCGCAGCCACCTGCCCCACGCGTTGCTTGTCGATGCCCGACACCACGACGTGGGTGTTCCTGTCGACCGCGATCTCGATACCCTCGGGGATGTCGAACACGACCGGGTGCGAGTAGCCCAACGCGAACTGCACCTGCCGGCCCTTCACCTCGGCGCGGTAGCCGACCCCGACGATGTCGAGCTCCCGCTTGAAGCCCTCGGACACGCCGGCCACGGCGTTCGCCACGAGGCTGCGCGCCAAGCCGTGGAACTTCGCTCCCGCGCGTCCGTCGTCCGGGTCCTGTGCCACGAGCTGCTGGTCGTGCAGCTCGAACCGGATGCCGTTCGGCACACGCTGGCGCAACGTCCCCTTGGGCCCCTGCACCTCGACAGTGCCATTGTCGAGCGCGATCTTCACGTTCGCCGGGATAGGAATCGGCTTCTTACCAATACGCGACATGACTTCACCACACGTTACACAACACCTCGCCGCCCACGCCGACGCTGCTGGCTTCACGACCCGTCATGATGCCGCGCGACGTGGTGAGGATGCTGACACCGAGTCCCCCGAGCACGTGGGGCACCTCGTCACGTCCACAGTAGACGCGGCGCCCCGGCTTGCTCACACGTTCGAGACCCGAAAGGGCGCGCTCGCCTCGTGGCCCGTACTTCAACGTGATGCGAATCACGGGCAGAGGTGCCTCCACGGCTTCTGCATCCACAACCTTGAAGGCAGTGATATATCCTTCGCGCTCGAGAATCCGGGCGATCTCCAGCTTCAGCCGGGAGGCCGGAACGTCCACGCGGGTGAGTCGCCCGTGCACTGCGTTCCGAATCCGCGTCAGCATGTCAGAAATCGGATCAGTCATAACTTCCTACCAGCTACTCTTGGTCACACCGGCTACCTCGCCCTTGAGGGCCAAGTCACGGAAGCAGAGGCGGCAGAGATGGAACTTACGCAGATACGCGCGGCTCCTCCCGCACAAGCGGCACCGATTTCGGTGGCGGTTCGGGAACTTTGGGTCTGCCTTCGACTTCGCGATCTTCGATTCCTTCGCCATGTGCTAATTCGCCCTGAACGGGAAGCCAAGGAGCTGCAGCAGCCTTCGGGCCTCCTCGTCGCTCTTCGCCGTGGTCACGACCGACACATTCATGCCGCGTGTCTTGTCGACCTTCAGGTAGTCGATCTCCGGGAAGATCAATTGGTCGCGCAACCCAAGCGTATAGTTACCGCGCCCGTCGAACCCCTTCGGCGAAATGCCGCGGAAGTCCCGCACCCGCGGCAGCGCCGTCGACACGAGCCGATCGAGAAACTCGTACATGCGCGCACCACGCAACGTGACCCTCGCACCAATCGGCATGCCCTGCCGCACTTTGAATGCCGCCACCGATTTGCGGGCGCGCGTGACTGCCGACTTCTGGCCCGTGATCCGCGCGAGATCCTCGCTCGCCGCGTCGATGACCTTCGCGTTCGACGTCGCCTCCCCGAGACCCATGTTGACCACCACTTTCTCGACCTTGGGGATGGCCATCACGTTCGGGTAGCCGAACTCTTTTCCCAGCGCGGACCGAACCTCGTTGAGATACCGCTCCTTCAACCGGCTCATCGGTCGATTACCTCGCCACTGCTCCGGGCAATTCTCACCTTGCGGCCATCGTTCAGCACCCGGTGGCCGACACGCGTCGCCCGGCCCGTCGTCGGATCCACCACCATCACGTTGGACGCGTGGACGGGCCCCTCTCGCTCGACAATGCCGCCCTTGACGTTGCGCCGCGGATCCGGACGCGTGTGCCGCTTGACCATGTTCACGCCTTCCACGATCACACGATTCGCGTCTGGAAGCAGGCGTAGAACACGGCCTCGCCTGCCGCGGTCCTTGCCCGCAATCACTACCACCTCATCGTTCTTCCGAACTGGCGTCTGCAAACGCGACATACTACAAAACCTCCGGCGCCAGAGAAACGATCTTCATGAACCGGCGCTCACGCAGCTCACGCGCGACAGGGCCAAACACGCGGGTGCCGATCGGCTCACCCTGGTCGTTCACGAGGACGGCGGCATTGCGGTCGAATCGGATATAGCTGCCATCCCTGCGGCGCTGCTCCTTCCGCGTTCGTACGATGACCGCCTTGACCACCTGCCCCTTCTTGACGTTGCCGTCTGGCGACGCCTCTTTCACCGACGCCGTGACGATGTCTCCGAGGCGTGCACTGCTTCCGGTCGATCCGCCGAGCGGATTGATCACCGCGATCTTGCGGGCGCCGGAGTTATCGGCGACGTCGAGAATCGTGCGCATCTGGATCATGGTCGGTCTCCGCGCTACATTCCCCGCGCCGGTTTCACAATCCGGGTGACGGCCCAGCGCTTGAGGCGGCTGAGCGGACGCGAGGCGATGATGACCACGCGGTCCCCGATCTTGGCGGCGTTCGCCGCGTCATGCGCCACGAACTTCTTGGTCCGCCGCATGATCTTCCCGTAGAGGGGATGCGGCACCCGCCTGGTCACCGCAACGACCACGGTCTTGTCCATCTTGTCGCTGACGACGAGCCCTTGGAGTTCCGTCTTGACTGCCATGTGCCTCTCAGCCTGTTGCTCCGGCTCTGCTCACCTTCTGACGAAGCAACGTCTTCACCCGCGCGATATCGCGGCGGACCTCACGAAGCTTGGGTGCCTTCTCGAGTTGCCCGGTTGCTTTTTGCATCCGCAGCCGAAACAGCTCGTCGCCCAACTCTAGCTCTCGCTGGTGGAGCGCATCGACGCCCATCTCCTGGAACTGTGCCACACGCTTCATGACGCCTTCTCCGCCGCAAATCGTGTCGCGAACCGCGTCTTGATGGGGAGCTTGGCGGCGGCCAGCTGCATGGCGCGCCGCGCTTCCGATTCAGCCACCCCTTCCATCTCGAAGAGGATCCGCCCGGGCCGGACAACCGTCACCCACAGCTCGGGCGCGCCTTTCCCCTTCCCCATGCGGGTCTCCTGCGGCTTCTTCGAGAGCGGCTTGTCCGGAAACACTCGGATCCAAATCTTGCCGCCGCGCTTCACGAACCGCGTCATGGCGACACGCGCCGCCTCGATCTGCCGCGCCGTGAGCCAGCACGGCTCCAGCGCTTTCAACCCGAAGTCCCCAAACGCCACCTCGGAGCCGCGCCATGCCTTCCCGCGCATACGGCCCCGCTGCTGCTTGCGGAACTTCACCTTCTTTGGCATCAACATAGCTGTCTCTGCCTCTCTTCAGTGGTCAGTGACCACTACTCACTATTCACCGTCAGGCGCCGCGCGCAGCGCGGCGCCCCGGTCGGTACTCTTCCTCGCGGGGCGCGCGCATCACGACGCGCTCACCCTTGTACAGCCACACCTTCACGCCGATGACGCCATACGTCGTGCGCGCGACGGCGTAGCCGTAGTCGATGTCGGCACGCAGCGTCTGCAGCGGCAACTGTCCGTGCAGATACCATTCGGAGCGCGCGATCTCCGCGCCGTTCAGCCGCCCCGAGACGCGGATCTTGATGCCGCGCGCCCCAAAGCGCAGCGCCGACTCCACGGCTTTTCGCATCGCCCGCCGGAACGCCACGCGCTTCTCGAGCTGCATCGCCACCGACTCGGAGATGAGCTGCGCATCGAGCTCCGGTTTTTGAATCTCCTGAATGTTGATGAACACCTCGCGCTGGGTGCGCTTCTGCACCTCGCCCTTCAACTTGTCGACTTCCGTGCCTTTGCGGCCGATGATGATGCCTGGCCGCGAGGTGTGAATGTCGATCTTCAGTTTGTTGGCGGCGCGCTCGATCTCGACCTTGGCCACACCGGCGTGCGAAAAACGGCGCTTGAGGTCCGCGCGCAACGCGAGGTCCTCGTGCAGCAGCTTCGCGTAGTCCTTGTCCGCATACCAGCGCGATTGCCAGGTCTTGTTGAACCCCAGCCGAAAGCCGTATGGATGTACCTTCTGGCCCATGTGTTCCTCGACGCCTCGGCGGCTCGCTATGCGTCCGCCTTCTTCGCTCTCGCCGCTCGGCCGCGGTCAGAGCTTCCCTGCGCGCGCTTGCGCGGCGCCCCTCGCCGGGCAGGTCGTGCGCTCTTCGATGCCGTGTCCGGAAGCCGGACCGCCGCGGGCCGCTCTGCCACCGCAATCGTCACGTGCGTCGTCCGCTTGAGCACCCGAAACGCCCGTCCCATGGGCGCCGGGCGAATCCGTTTCAGCGATGGCCCTTGATTGGCATGGCAACCCTTGACGTAGAGCTGATCCACGTCGCCGCCAAACCCATCCTTCTGCTGCGCGTTGGCCACCGCAGAGTGCAAGACTTTTTCAATCGCTCGTGCCACACGCTTCCGCGAGAACTTGAGCGTGGCCGTCGCCTGGGGAACATTGCGGCCGCGAATCAAGTCGAGCACCAGCCCCGCTTTCTGCGCGGACGTGCGGACGTACTTCGCTGTTGCCTGCGCCTCGATCATCGTCCTATCCTCTGCCCGCCGTTTTCTCGGTCTTCGACGTGTGTCCCCTGAATGTGCGGGTGGGCGCGAACTCGCCCAGCTTGTGACCGACCATGTTCTCGGTGAGATACACCGGCACGAACTTCTTGCCGTTGTGCACCGCGATCGTGTGGCCAACCATCTCCGGCACGACCGTCGAGCGCCGCGACCAGGTCTTGATCACCTGCTTGTTGCCCGCCCGATTCATGACCTCGACCTTCTCCAACAAGGGCGTGTCGACGAACGGGCCTTTCTTCAGCGATCTACTCATACCTGAATCCTGAAGTGGTCACTTCTGTCTCCGCTGCACGATGAACCGATCCGACCGCTTGCGGCCACGCGTCTTGTAGCCTTTCGTCGGCATTCCCCACGGCGACACCGGGTGCCGGCCGCCCGCGCTCTTGCCCTCGCCACCCCCCAGCGGATGATCGACCGGGTTCATCGCGACGCCACGCACGTGTGGTCGGCGCCCGAGCCAGCGGCTGCGGCCCGCCTTGCCAATCGACACATTCTCGTGGTCGAGATTTCCAACCTGGCCAATGGTCGCCATGCACTCGAGGTGAACGAGGCGGGTCTCGCTCGACGGCATGCGCAACGTCGCGTAGTCCCCCTCTTTGGCCACGAGCTGCGCGGAGGCGCCAGCGCTGCGCGCGAGCTGACCGCCCTTCCCAGGCCGTAACTCGATGTTGTGGACCGTCGTGCCGACCGGAACGTGCCGTAGCAGCATCGCGTTACCCGGCAGGATGTCCACCCGCTCACCAGAAACGACCGTATCGCCCACCTTGAGGCCCACCGGATGCAGGATGTACCGCTTCTCGCCGTCGGCGTAGGCGACGAGCACGATGCGCGCCGAGCGGTTCGGGTCGTACTCAATTGTCGTGGCCTTCCCTGGTACACCGCGCTTGTCCCGCTTGAAGTCAATGACGCGGTAGAGCCGCTTGTGCCCGCCGCCGCGCCACCATACCGTGATCTCGCCGCGGTTGTTGCGTCCGCCGCTCTTGGAGAGCGGCTCGGTCAGCGGTTTGTGCGGCTCGCTCGTCGTGATCTCATCGAACGACTGAACCGTCTGGAACCGCCGGCCGGCCGACGTCGGCTTGTATTTCCGAACAGCCATATCTACGCGCCTTCCAGGAAGTCCGGCATCTGCTCGTTGTCACGCAGTCGGACGTACGCTTTCTTCCAGGCGGGCCGGCGCCCGGCAAACCGCCCCTGCCGCTTGATCTTCCCCTGCACGCGCATGGTCTTCACGTCGGCGACCCGCGCACCCAAGAGCCGCTCGACCGCCTGACGAATCTCGACCTTGGTGGCATCCCGAGCCACGGCCAACACCATCACCGGCGCGCTCTCGCGCAGTCTCGTGGTCTTCTCGGTGACGATCGGCCGACGAATGACTTCCGTGAGCTTCATAGCGCAGTGCCCCAGGACGATTGTCCCGGCCGCCTCAGCGAGGCAGCCCTACTGTTGACCGCCTCCGCGAGGCCGTCCTACCGCCAACGCCGCCTGCAATCGCTCCAACGCGGCGCGTGTTGCGATGACGGTCGTGCTGTCCATCACATCGCGGGCCGACACTTCGTTGGCCGGTACGAGGCGAACTCCCACGAGGTTCCGCGTGGAGAGCATGAGCGTGTCATCGGGCGCGACGTCGATCAGCAAGGTCTTCGAGGTTGCGCCGAGCTCCTTCAGCATGGCCGCGGCCAGCTTCGTCTTGACTTCACCAACGCCCAGCGCCTCGACCACTACCACCACGCCGTCACGCAATCGCTGTGCGAGCGCATCCCGCAGCGCACCCCTCCGGACCTTCTTGGGCAGGGCGTACCCGTAGGCGCGTGGCCGCGGGCCGAAGATCGTCCCGCCCTTGCGCCAGATCGGCGTCCGTAGATCACTCACCCGCGCACGGCCTGTGCCCTTCTGACGCCACAGCTTTCGCCCGCTGCCGCGAACCTCGCCCCGCTCCTTCGTTTTGTGGGTCCCGCGCCGTCGTTCCGCTTGCTCGTGAACGACGGCCTCCCAGATGAGATCCTGGCGCACGCGGCCACCAAACACCTCGTCGCTGAGCTCGAGGGAGCCGACCTTCTCGTTCTTCGTATTCACGACGTCGATAGTCATGACATCTCGGATAGGGCGTCCCTACCTCTTTCCCTTCGGTTTCTCCGCCTGTGGCTCAGCGACCCGCTTGGGCTTGACCGCCTTCCGGATCAACACGTAGCCGTTGCGCGCGCCCGGCACGGCGCCGCGCACGAGCAACAAGTGCTTCTCCGCATCGACACGCACCACCTTCAGGTTGTGCACCGTGACACGATCTGCACCCATTCGTCCCGGGGCGCGCATCCCCTTCAACACGCGGGATGGAAACGATGAGGCACCAATCGAGCCAGGGGCGCGATGAAACATCGAGCCGTGCGATGCGGCACCACCGGCAAAACCGTGCCGCTTCATCACGCCTTGGAAGCCATGGCCGCGCGAGGTACCGGTCACGTCGACGAGCTCGCCGTCCTGAAACATCGACGCCACCACCTCAGTCCCTGCCACGACGTCGTCGCCCTCGGCCGCCACTTCCCGCACCAGGCGCGCGGGCGGGACGTTGGCCTTCTTGAAGTGACCACCAAGCGGACGGTTCACCTTCGCGGGCTTCCCCTCCACGAGGCCGAGCTGGACCGCGTCGTACCCGTCGACGGTCGCTGTCTTCCGCTGCACCACCACGCACGGCCCGGCCTTGATGACCGTCACGGGAACGGCCGCCCCCGTCGCGTCGAAGATCTGGGTCATGCCGACTTTCTTGCCGATAATCCCGGTAACCATAGCTCACTTCGTTCGCCGGTTCTTGGTTCTTCGTTCTTGGTCCCTGGTGCGCCTGGCAATGACGTACGACGCGGCCGCACCAAGAACCAAGGACCAAGCACCAAGGACCTACTTCCCGTGTTCTTTGCCAAACGCCTTGATTTCCACGTCGACACCAGCGGGCAAATCGAGCTTCATCAGCGCGTCCACGGTTTGCGACGTCGGCTCGAAGATGTCGATCAGCCGCTTGTGCGTGCGAAGCTCGAATTGCTCGCGCGATTTCTTGTCCACGTGCGGCGATCGCAGCACCGTCCACTTGTTCTTTTCAGTGGGCAGCGGAACCGGTCCAGCCAGACGCGCGCCCGTGCGCTTCGCCGTCTCGACGATCTCCGTCGTCGACTGATCCAGCACGCGGTGGTCGTACGCCTTCAGGCGGATACGGATCTTTTCTCCGAACATTGCTGAATCCCTGTAGCGCAGGCCTTCAGGCCTGCCAACACGGTCTAGGCAGGCCTAAAGGCCTGCGCTACGGCCGAATCTACTCGATGATCTCTGAGATCGTGCCTGCCCCGACGGTGCGGCCGCCTTCCCGAATCGCAAACCGCAACCCCGTCTCCAACGCCACCGGCGCGATCAGCTCGATCTCCATCGTCACGTTGTCGCCCGGCATCACCATCTCCACCCCGGTCGGCAACTGCGACACCCCCGTCACATCCGTCGTCCGAATGTAATACTGCGGCCGATACCCGTTGAAAAACGGCGTGTGCCGGCCCCCCTCTTCTTTCGTCAACACGTACACTTC